>WAOA01000017.1 GCA_015521535.1 Candidatus Aenigmatarchaeota archaeon
AAAGAGATAATATCACCAGAGATTATTAAAAAGTTATTGTTGGCTGGAAAGAGGGTGTGCGGAGAAAGTTATTACGGTGTAATATTTTTACACACGTGCCTTTTTAGAAAAGACTTGAGTATAAATTCAAATTTTGATATATGGAAATAATATAATAATTCATGGTGACATCTTTCATTCACAGTATCTTACTATATTAAAATCGAATAAAACAAAATTAGATTATTCGAGAGTTTCCTTCCGAAACCTTTATTTATTCTTTTTTCAAAATTAAACCTTATGAAATATGTTATTTTTCCGGAAGATGTTGAAGAAGAAGACCTGCAAAAAATAGGCGGGAAGGGCTTTAATTTGGCTAAGATGCTTAAAGCGGGATTTCCTGTTCCCCCGTGTTTTTTCGTAACCACTGATGCGTATCATAAATTTTTAGAAGATAATGATTTGAAAAGTAAAATAATTGAAAGAATTTCTAAAATAAATTTCTCGGATGTAAATTCTTTAATAGAGGCGTCGAAAGAAATAAAATCATGGATAATTCAGTCCTCCGTACCAGAGGATGTAAAAAAAGAAATAATAGAAGCGTACAGAAAACTCGCACAGAGCGATATTCCAGATGTTGATGTAGGAATAATAAAGGGTTTTAGAGAAGACCTTTTCGTTGCAGTAAGAAGTTCTGCTGTAACCGAAGACATAGGAAAAGCATCTGCTGCCGGACAGCAGGAAACCTTTCTGAATATAAAAGGATCTCTGAATGTAGTGGAAAGCGTTAAAAGATGCTGGGCTTCTATGTTTACTCCGCGCGCTATATATTACAGACATCAGAAAAACCTTCCTCAGGATGCAGGAATAGGCGTAGTAGTACAGAAAATGGTCAATAGCGAAAAGTCTGGCGTCATGTTCACCTTAAATCCTGCTAAACCTAAGGAAGCGAATGTAATTGTTATAGAAGCCGTTTTCGGTTTAGGAGAAACAATCGTGCAAGGAGAAGTAACTCCTGATATGTACATAGTGGATAAAGAATCTGGAAAAATACTTGAAAAAAACATAGGCAAGAAATTATGGGAAAGAGTAAGAGATTCTTCTGGAAAAACGATTAAAAGAGAAGTTCCTGAAAATAAAGTAGAGGCACAAGTTCTTACGGATAATGAAATAGTAGCAATCGCTGCTTATGGAAAGAAAATAGAAGAATATTACCGCAGACCCCAAGATATTGAATTTGCTGTGGAAAGAGGAAAAATTTATATTGTGCAATCCCGACCTGTTACTTTTCTTGCGGAAGATGTTAAGCAAATTACCGAAACTAAAGAAGAAAAAGGCAAAGTGTTATTACGCGGCATCGGAGTATCGCCCGGCATCGTTACGGGTAAAGTAAAAATTATCCATAATCTCTCTGAACTGAAAAAAATAGAAAAGGGTGATATTCTCGTTACAGAGATGACATCTCCCGACTATGTTCCTGCGATGGAAAAAAGCGCAGCGATTATTACCGACAGAGGCGGACTAACATGCCACGCCGCAATCGTAAGTAGAGAACTTGGAATACCGTGTATAGTGGGAACCGAAAATGCAACCAAAGTACTTAAAGATGATATGATAGTCACGGTCGATGCTAACCACGGAGTTGTTTATGAAGGTGAAATAGAGATTAAAAAGAAGGAAGAGGAAAGAAGAGTAGAAAGTGTGTCTCTCGGAGAAATAATAACTGCTACACATGTAAAAGTTAATTTAGCGTTTCCTGAAACAGCAACACAGGAAATAGCAGAAAAAGCAGACGGCGTTGGGCTTTTGAGAATAGAGCATATGCTAACCAAAAGCGGTATGCATCCCATAGAATATATAAGAAGGGGTTTAAAAAATGAGTTGATCCGAATACTTGAAGAAGGTATAGGAAAGGTTGCAGAGGCGTTTTATCCAAAGCCTGTATGGGTTCGCAGTTTGGATGCGAGAACAGATGAATTTCGTCATATGCAGGGCGGTGACAAAGAGCCGGAAGAAGATAATCCTATGCTTGGATGGCACGGAATAAGAAGAAGTGTGGTAGA
Organism: Candidatus Aenigmatarchaeota archaeon; assembly: GCA_015521535.1. GTDB lineage: Archaea > Aenigmatarchaeota > Aenigmatarchaeia > Aenigmatarchaeales > SZUA-1535 > SZUA-1535. The sequence continues at coordinate 2,043 of WAOA01000017.1, forward strand.
AACTGATATACTTAAATGCGAATTTGAAGCGATAAAGCGTTTACATGAGAGAGGATTGAATAATATCGGAATAATGATTCCTTTCGTTATTTCTGTGGACGAACTTAAAAAAGCGAAAGAAGTCGCGCGCGAAGTAGGGCTGCCGAAAGATATTAAATTTGGAATAATGGTTGAAACACCGGCATGCGCTTTAACCATAGAAGAATTTTGCGAAGAAGGTATTGATTTCATATCCTTCGGCACGAATGACTTAACCCAACTCACGTTGGGTGTAGACAGAAATAACGAAAACCTCATAGAACTATTCAATCCGTTTCACGAAGCGGTGTTAAAGCAGATGAAATACGTAATAGATGTGTGTAAAGACTACGGAGTAGAAACGAGTATATGCGGTGAAGCCGGTTCCAATCCTAAAATGGCAGAAATTTTGGTTGAATATGGAATAGATTCTATTTCTGCCAACATAGATGCTCTTGACAAGATAAGAAGAACGGTAGCGAGAAAAGAAAAGGAAATACTATTGAGAGTTGCTAAAAAGATTGAAGAAAAAGAATGAACTCACTTTCCGTATTTTGAGATGAAATTAATTATTTCTTCGTAAAATTCTTTAAGCGCTTCATAATATCCTTTTTTTCCATTTGCGATATCATCCATAATTTTTTCTACTATTCTTGTACGTTCTTCCGAAACCAGTGGAGCAAAATTTTCTTTTAAAAACCTTTCAATAATAATACCTTTTTTTGTTGGGAAGAGTTTAAGATTTTTTTCAAAAATATAGTTTCTCAAAAATAATTTATTAAGAATTGTAGCGTAGGTAGAAGGCCTACCTATTTTTTTCTCCTTCATTAAAGATATAACATCTGCCTGCGTGTAAAGTTCAACTTTACTGCGTAGAGAATAAGATATAATTCCGTAAAACTCTCCTTCTGGTAAAGGTCTTTCTATTTTTATGAAAAACGGATACAGGCGATATGCTACTCCTTTAGCGCTAATATTACGCTTGACCATTATTTTATTCTCGTTAATCTGGATTTCATAAACTATTTCTTTTATTTTTATGCTTTTTGCCTGACTAGCCATAAATCTTCTGAAAATAAGGTCGTAAACTTTCAAATGCTCTTGTGTTATAGGTTTCGAGACTGTAATTATTTTCTGATATATCAAACCTCTTATCGTCTTTGAATCAAAAGGTCTTGTAGGGCGAATACATTCGTGCGCACCTTTATTCCCGAGTTCCCATTTTCTTCCGACAAAATCTTCCTTGAGATAAGATTTACCTATTTGTAATCCTTTCTCAGAAACTCTAACGCTGTCGGTTCTATGATATGTTATTAAACCGTTTTCGAAAAGATCTTGAAGAATTTTCATGGCTTTTTGCGACGGTATTTTCAGAATACGATTTATGTCTTTCAGTGCGGTATCAGTAGAATAAGGCGGTTGCGGAGTTCTTTCCACTTCTTTACTTTCTATTCTACTTATTTTAACTTTTAATTTTGTAAACGGTTTTTTAACATCCAACTTAATCTCATTCTCGTTACCTAGGTGAATGAAAATATTGCCTATTTTAAGGGAATAAAATTTTATTTTTTCTTTATGCTCCTTGTATCTTTCGATTATCCATCCCAAAACAGGTGTTTGCGCCCTTCCGGCAGAGAGATTTTTTTCTTTGAATTTTTCTTGTAAGAGATGAGATAGCTCAAAACCTATCCACCTATCTTCTATTCTTCTAACTATTTGTGCTTTTACCATTTTTTCATCTATATCCCTTAAATTTGAAAGCGCGTGAAGCACAGCGTTTTTAGTAATTTCATGAAATTCTGCTCTCTTCACTTTTGCTACAGATTTTGTAAAATTAGCAATATCCCACGCTATTTTTTCTCCTTCTGTATCAGGATCTGTTGCTATAATAACGTTTTCGGTTAAAGCGGCCATTTCTATTATGTTATATATTCTTTCATCACTCGAATATTCAGGTGCATTTCCGCATCTAGGGCATGCTTCGCTGTCGACCCATTGAATATTATCACTTTTGCATTTTTTTATTGATCCGTAAATTGGTATGAATTCTTTTTCTTCTATCACGACACCATGAAAATTGTCTTTTTCAACCAAATCTACAACATGGCCTAAAGAAGCGGTTATAACAAGAATATAATTCCCGGTAGCGACTTCATAGAATATTTGACCATTTTTTAATATTACCGCTGGCTTACCGAAAAACCTTGCTATTTGCCTTGCTTTTGTTGGACTTTCAACCACAAAAAGCGCTGGTTTTATTATATCTTCTCCTGAAATTGCTTTTTGATACTTCTCCCTACTTTCCTTTATTTCTTTTTTTATTTTATCAAACGGTATTTCTTCAAGAGTATTGCATATTCTTATATTAATATCATAAAAAGATGCTCTTACCAAGAATGTCTTTAAAATCGCATTCTCATCAAGTACTATGGAAAATCCTTTTGTGATACCGCCGGCATATAATCTACAAGTCCTTCCGCTTGCCTGAATATAAGATGCTATATCTGGAATTAATATGTAATCATCGCCCACGAAAACATCTTCACCCGCTTTTTCAAATTCCTTGTTTTTGAATATTTCTTTTAATATTTCACGTGCTTTTTCTGTATGTATTTTACTTTTCAGTATGTAAGGGATTAATTTTTCTAGTCTTTCATCTTTCCTGAATACAGCGGAAAGTGCCAAAATCATTTTGGTTGATGCTTCCTCTAATTCTTTAAGAGTGATTTTAAACACGGGCGTAGAGAAGAATATAGCGTACCTTATGTGATAAGGATAATCTATACCCCTTACTAACAAGCCGTAATGAGAAGATACTCCTATTAAAAGGTACAATTCCCCTTTAAGGAAAGATTCGATTTTTTTCTCGATTTCTTTTTTGGAAGTACTTGAAACTATTGCACTACAAAAAATGCCTCTTTCATTCAGTTCTTTTTCTAATTCTTTCGCTTCCTTTTCGGTATTTGTAAAAAGCAGTCCGCCGCTTCCCATTTTCTTTACAATGTGCTTTACCGCTTCTATTTTTTCTGAAGAGGAAATCGGCAGTGCATATTCTTCAATATTTCTTATAGTGTGTCTCGATGATCCGACAGAGAAATTCAGAAGTTTTACAAATAAATTAGCTTTCTTACCTACCTTTGCGGTGGCAGTTGAAACCATTAGTTGGCCGTGCTTTTTATTTTTCTTGACTTCCAATTTTTTTATTTCATCTTCCTCAAAACCGAGCAGTCTTAAAACTCTTTCAACGTTCTTAGACGCTTTCAGAATAGCGTCCACATCATCTACAAATATGAAATCGAAAGTAATATGACTTATTTTTTCAAAGTGCTTCGATAAAAACGCAGAAGTTGTAAGGAGAATGTCAAAGTTATTCTCGCTTAGACGGGAAAAAAACTCTTCTTTTTCGTTTTTCCTCATTCCTTGTAAATAGACGAGTATTCTAATATTTCTCGAAATTTGAATTATTTTTTCATATACTTGCTTTAAAATAAGTGTGGTAGGTACAATGATATATACTTTTTTCTTATATTTTTCCGCTAAAAAACAGGAAAATGTACTACCGAATAATGTTTTCCCTATTCCTGTTGGCGCGACACCTGCGAAACTAAAACCTTTGAGTAATTTTTTACACCAGAAAGATTGAATCGAATTTATTTTGTAACCTGTTCTTTCTTCAAAATATTTTTGGAATTGCTCATAACCACTTGGAAGAAAAGTGTTCGAAATTCGAATATTTCTCGTCTTACATATATCATTTTCTATTTCTTCTGATGTTAAATATCCTTTACATACCGGGCACAGATTTTTATAAAATATATTTATGGTCATAATTAAAACTCCGATTAATATTACTTAAAAAATTAATCAGATTTTCGACTACATTATTATGATGACCGAGAAATAATTTGTTTAAAAAAATTAATGCGAAAACCGCTTTTCAGTGCGCTATTGCGATTTACAGGACTTTGGTTTTGCCGTACATTCTCCGCGGCAATTCATTGCTATCCAGATAGTGTCATTTCGTCCAGCTCACCTGGATGCCAGTGAATTGCTGCGGGCATATAGGAAAAGCAAAACCGACAAGTCAAATGTGGCGGATAAGCGATCTCGCGTTAATTCTTTTTTTAAGAAATTGTTTTCTGTTATACAATCTGTTTTTTGACTCTTAATAAATCTTAACTCTTAAAATTGCTCGATCTTCTTCAACGACCTTTCTTGTAAGTTCGATTGTTTTTCCTTTAATACCTTTGGAAGATTCGAAACCAACATTTACAGCACCTTTATTCACCAACTCAAAAGACTTCGCTCCAGAAGGAAGTTCAACAACAACTGTTCCATCAACAATAACAGTATCGTTTTTCGGATAAAACCATTTTAATTCATAAACCCACAGACCATTACTTTTCTTGCATTTTTGCCATACCTTACTTGAAAAATCTATTAAAGCAAACTCGTGCTCGTCGCAGATTCTTCCCTTAGAAGCAAGTTTATAATAAATCCCATCTTCCTTAACATATAAATCGCCGCGAGAAACCGAAAATACACATCTATTAGAACTTCCAGTTCTTATAGTTTCCAGTATTTTCTCAGAACATTTCATGAACTCATTTTTTATTGTTACGATTTCACTTTTATCCAAACTTATCTGCATCTGTTCATAAACCCAAGGAATAGAAACCGCTAATAAAGAAACGAAAAGTCCTGTAAGTATAACATAACCTATAGGTGTAACAGATTTCATAAATTTTTATTTAACTTTTACACTATAAAAATTTTATGAAGCCATTAATAGTGGTGAATTTTAAAACGTATGAAAGAGCAACTGGAAGGAAAGCATTTGGACTCGCCAGAAAAATAGCAGAAGTGGCAAAGCAAAGTAAAACAAAATGGGCAGTGTGTCCGCAGCACGCTGATCTGTGGATGGCAAGATATTTAGAAATACCCGTGTTTGCGCAGCATGTCGATGCCTGCGAACCAGGAAGAAACACGGGATTTGTAACGCCCTATTCGCTGAAAATAAACAAAGTTAAAGGCTCCTTGATAAATCATTCTGAGCATAGAATCGCGTTTAAAGAGATTAAAAGCGCCGTTAACTTGATGAGAAAATATAACTTAACTTCAATCGTATGTGCAAATTCCGTGAGAGAAGCGAGAAGAATTGCAAAAGAAATAAAGCCAGATTACATCGCAGTTGAACCGACTGAACTTATAGGCACAGGCATATCCGTTTCAGAGACAAAGCCAAAAATAGTTGCAAGCGCTGCTAAAGCTGTAAAGAAATATGGAGTTAAATTTTTATGCGGTGCCGGAATTTCTAAAGGAAGTGATGTTAAAAGGGCTATGGAATTAGGAGCAGACGGCGTTCTGGTAGCGAGTGCTATAGCGAATTCTTCAACGCCTAAAAAAATAATAAAAGAATTTGCAAATGCGCTAAGGTGAAATAATGGAATATGTAGTATTAGTCGATAAAAACGATAATGAAATAGGCATAGAAGAAAAACTCAAAGCACACGAAAACGGTGGAAAATTACATAGAGCGATTTCTGTTTTTGTTTTCAATTCAAAAGGAGAACTTCTTATACAGAGAAGAGCGTTAAGCAAATATCACGCTCCTGGTCTATGGGCCAATACTTGCTGTTCGCATCCACGGCCGGGTGAAAGTGTAAAAGATGCTGCGAAACGAAGAGTTAAAGAAGAAATGGGTTTTGAATGTGAAGTTAAAGAGATTTTTTCATTAATTTATAAAGCGTATGTCGGTAAAGGATTAACAGAATATGAATATGATCATATTTTCATAGGTTATTGGGAAGGTAAACCTAAGCCAAATCCAGAAGAGGTTTGTGAATGGAAATGGATAAGTTTAGAAGAGTTGAAAAAAGATGTAAGAAAAAACCCGAAAAAATACGCGCCTTGGTTTAGGATAATTCTACCGAAAGTTGTTGAATATCTGAACTCTTTTAATCGATGATTATCACTTAAACCTGTCTTTGAGTTTTTCTAAAACTTTTGGTAGTGTGGTGTATTCCATTTCTTCTTCTCCCAATCTATGCGGCTCGAATGGGCCGTGCATGCGCATTATATCTGCCATTTCATTTGCTTTTTGTCTTGCTAAATCAAACGCAGGGTCGTCGAACATATCAGCAGGTCCTATTAGCCTGCCTTCGCATATCTGAAAACCTAAGGAAATTACTCTTGGCGGGCCATCAAAGCGGCTTGGTTTTGCTTTTTCAACAGGACACGGCATTAAAGGCCCGTGATGTGAACCGCGCATCCATCCTGCTACTAACCATGGATTCGCGAATGGCTCAAGTACTTCGCCTACTGCTGGCAAGCCATGCTGTGCGCGAACTATGCATACAGGATCATCTTTTCCTACGTATTTTCCCGCTATCAAAGATAATCGCTGTGTACTTGCAACCGCCGCAATTAAGCCGTCTTTTCTTTTAACGCTTCTTATAACAAATCTCCCAGGCTGACCTATTAATGCTAAAAGATCGTAAATTTCTTCCGGTGTTCTTAACTCAACGCTCTTCCCTTCTTTTAGGTCAAGTATTTCGAAAATAAAGCCATCATGCATCTTTGGGTCTATTACAAGCCCTGCTGTATTAAACGGATCGGCAAATACCTTATAGAGAAAATAATTCCATGCACCTGGCTCGGTTTTATCTGCCATAAAGAATAGTACTGGTTCGCTTGGACGTTCTTCGAATTCCATCTCAGCCACTCCGGGACCAAGACCTTTTACATTTCCTGAAAACGCTTCTTTAAGAATATCCTGACCTGCCCCATAAAGTTTAAACTTTTTTGCGACATCTGCCGCTGCCTTGAAAACATTCCACGCAAGTTCATGAATCTCTGGATTGTCAACACCCTTCTGATGACTCATCAATAATTGCAAGTCATCTCCACAGGCGGTAACATAGAAGTCTATAATTAAACCGCTGTTCTTTGCATTTTGTAGCATTTCTTTTGCAACATTTTTACATTCTTCGAATACCTCATGGTGTCCTGCAAGGCTTCCTATATCCGCTTTTATTAACGAGAGTGTTGTCTTCATATTGGAATGATTATTTTAGGTATTAATAAATGTTTAGATGAGTTGATTAAATCATATGGGATTGTAAAGTTTGGTATTGGTGATTCTCGGTAGAGAGATGAGATGATAATGTAAGTTAAGTAGAATTCTATTGGATTGAATATTTAAAATTTACCACAACTTAATAACAATATATGAATACTATGAAAGAAAAATTAAGTTTTTGGAATAATAATATCGGATATCTGAATAATGATTCTTTTCCTGTTCCATATGATTTGAAAAATGTTTTTGATGTCCTCGGATTAGAGGAAGGTAAATGTGTACTGTTTCCGTGCTTCGGTGGTGGTGAATGGCTATTTTCAATTACGGAAGCACTTAACCCAGAAAAAATCGTAGGTGTTGATTTCAGTAACAAAATTCGTCTTTTCAAAATGAAGATATCGAGTCCAAGTTTTTTTCTATGTTCGATAGTACCGGAGCATATTTCAACTTATTATAATTTACCAACTGAGGAAAGAACATACCTAACATTAAAAAATAATCTAGATACCAAAAACATGGTGAGGTTTTCTGCGGAAATGCTCTTTCCGCTGTTAACCTGTGATCATAAATTACTCGAAAAGGTAATAGAAAAGTATTGGGATGAACTGTATACTAACGGTTATAAAGATATTATGGATGAACTACAAAAACTTGAGAAAGATGCTGAAACTATGAAAAAACGCGTGTATACTATGCGTGCCGAAGCATCGAATCTTCCCTTCAGAAACAAATTCGATTATTGCTTTCTTTACGAAGTAAATAGCCCTTTTGTACTGGAACCGGGTGAATTCTCTTATGAAAGTTTATTAAAGGTTTCAGAAAAGCTCGTCATCGTACCGTATCATCCTGAAGAAAAACTCACTCAACATTATAAAGTTAGAATGGACAGTTCCGAAAAATTATGTAGATATCTTGAAGAACTCGGATGTAATGTAGAGAATTATGAATTAGAAGTTAAGTGTTTCTATACGTCTCATCGTAAAAATTTTGTCACGGAATTCCCATTCCAAAAAGACAGGTTCGAATTTATAATAGTGGAAAAATAAAGTTTTCAGGGATATAAGATAATGGTATCTCTTTACAAATAAAATCAAACTAACCTTTCTTGTTAAATTGAATTAAAACTCGTTACTCGGGTGCCAAATAAAATCTTCGGAAATTTCTAAAAGGCCTATATCTCCGCAATAAGGACAAGAACTTTCATATTCTTCATCCTGAACTTCTG
>WAOA01000018.1 GCA_015521535.1 Candidatus Aenigmatarchaeota archaeon
ATTACTGCAGAGAGTAAGGGAGAAAGGGATTTTTTAGGGTGAATTAAGGAACTGCTCTCTCTATGGGACATTGCCATGAAATAGATATGGCATGATTATATAATAAAAGTTTTTGGTATAAAAAGGTTTTTTATTGGAAACTGGAGCCGAGAAACCGGAACCGATGGATTTTGATAATGTTTATAAGTATTTGAAAAAAGAATTTAAAAGGGTGTTGAATATGAAGGTCGGTGAAGCAAAACCCGTGCCCATGGCTATTGCAAGGGATATCCTTTCGAAAAGAGAAAAGGAAGGTGAATTGTTATATGAACAAAAACTTGCTCTGGAACATCTTAAAAAGTTCACAAAACTCTCGCCGAAAAAGGCTGAAAGCCTGATAAAGGAAATTTCAGAAGTTGTGAAACTTAGCGATGAAGTGCTTATTCAAATAGTCGATATACTACCAAAAACACCAGAAGAGCTGAGAACGATACTTTCAATTGAAAAATTTTCTTTAAGAGAGGATGAAATCAAGAAAATACTTGAAATAATTAAAAAATATGTGTAAAAGGCGGTGAAGCGATGAAGGATGAATATGCGATAGTTCTGGATTTCCTTCCTAAAGGACACGGTTTCGGTAAACCAGAGCCTATAGCACAAGTTATAGGTACTACTTTTTTCTCGCTTTTGGAAGTTGTACCAAGGCAAAATGTTACGCTAAAGCCGGGAGATAAAGTTTATATAGGCTCTGGTAAGCGCGAGGAAATAAGAAGTATAAAAAGAAGGATAGACTATGAAAAACTCACTGCCTTTGCGAAATCTGAAATAGAGAATGCTGTACAAAGAATAGTCGATGAAAACGAGCAAAGATTCGTGGATTTTTTTAATAAGGCCCAACCCATAAATGTTAGGCTTCACCAATTAGAACTCTTACCAGGGGTAGGTAAAAAACACATGCAAGAAATAATCGAAGAAAGGAAAAAGGAGGCGTTTAAAAACTTTGAAGACATAAAAAACAGGGTAAAACTCATTCCTGACCCGAAGAAATTGATAATAAAGAGAATTCTCATGGAAATAAAAGGAAAGGAAGATAGATACAATCTTTTCGTTCGCGGTACAAAGAGTTTTAGATAAAAATATTTAGTAATTATCTGCACAATCATAAAACTATGTTCTCAACTAAGCGTAGAAAAAGAAAAATGTTAGGACAGCATTTTATAATAGATAACTCTATTTTTGAAAGAGAATGCAGATACGCTAATTTGTGTAAGGATGATATTGTTTTAGAAATAGGAACGGGTGACGGAAGATTAACAAAAGTGATATCAAAATACGCTAAAAAAGTAATAGGTATAGAAAAAGACCCGATATTGGCAGAAATAGCGAGAGAAAACACAGGAGAAAACGTTGAAATAATAGAAGGTGATGCTCTTAAAATAGATTTTCCTGAATTTAATAAAATAATTTCAAACATCCCGTATAGTATTTCTTCGAAAATTATCGAGAAAATTTTCAAATACAAATGGGAAGTAGCGGTATTAACATTTCAAAAAGAGTTCGCGTTGCGCTTTTTCGCCAGGGCGGGAGAAAGAAATTACTCGAGAATAACCGTGCTGGTAAACTACTATTCAAAGCCGGAATTCTTAGAAACTATTCCGAAAAGTATGTTTCACCCTAAGCCAAGAGTGGATTCTGCTATGATAAGATTAAAGCGTAAAGATGTGGAAGAATTGCCGAAAAACTTTTGGAATATTGTTAGAATGTTATTCACACATAAGAAAAAATTGGTTAAAAATGCGCTGAGTGATGCGGGTATCGAAGCTAGCATTCCGCATGAACTTGCGAGAAAACGGGTTTTTCAATGTACATTGCATGATCTAATTAAAATTTACGAGTTTATAGATTTTTAAAATTACCAAATATATGTTATTTATAATGACCAAAACGATTATAGAATGCAAGAACATATGGAAAATTTATAAAGAAGGTAGAGTCCAAGCCCTGTGCGGAGTTTCACTGAAAATAAGAAAGGGTGAAACTCTCGCTATTCTCGGTCCTTCAGGTTCGGGTAAAAGCACGCTTATGCATATACTCGGTTGTTTGGATAGGCCGAGCAAGGGAAAGGTTTTAATAAAGGGAAGGGATGTTTCAAAATTAAGCGATGATGAACTCGCTAAAATAAGAGCAAAAACCATAGGATTTGTTTTTCAATTCTTCTACCTTGTTCCTTATCTTACCGCTTTAGAAAACGTTATGCTTCCGATGATTTTCGTTGGCGAAAAAAACACTGAAAAATGCAAAGAACTGCTTAAAATTGTAGGTTTGGAAAAAAGAGCAAACCACTTGCCAATGCAACTTTCTGGCGGTGAAAGACAGCGCGTAGCGATAGCGCGCGCACTTGCGAATAATCCAGAGATAATACTTGCAGACGAACCAACCGGCAATTTAGACAGCAAAACAGGAGAAGAAATAATTAAACTCTTGTTAGATTTGAATAAGAAACACGGAAAAACCGTAGTTGTGGTAACGCACGATTCGCAACTCGCGAAAAGGATGAAAAGAATAATACATATAAAAGATGGAAAGATAATAAAAGCGGGTGGATAGTATGAGAAAAATCGCGTTCATTTATATGGTTTTGTTTCTTACAACTATAACTTATGTAAACTCCGCTTCATACGGCGGGCTTGTGCTTTCGTATACATTAGAAAAGGATTTTTACAGACCCGGAGAAAGTGGAGAAGTGTTTTTAACAATTTCTAATCCAACTTCTTATCCGCTTGGAAGCATGGACGTTGAAATCTCGGCGGACGGTTTCTTAAATGTAAAGGAGGGAACTTTTTCTCTTGACAATTTACCAGCAGGTGCTATGCAGCAAATTGGAATTGTTTTTGAAGTTAATTCTTCTGCTTTACCGGAAATCTCTTACATAAAAGTTCACGTAAAATATAAGGATTACAACGATAATCAAAAGGAAAACGACCTTATAATTCCGATAAAAATTTTAAACGAACCGATACTCAAAGTTTATGCTTCTAAAATACCGGAATTAAAAATAGGTAAATCGGAAAAAATTTGTTTCAACGTGATCAATTACGGAGGTGAGAGTAAGGATATTACTTTAGCGTTGAGTTCTGAGCAATTTTCAATTTCTCCGCCTGAAAAGTTTTTGAAATCTTTAAAAGGTAGTACCGAGGTGTGTTTTGATATAACTCCTATAACCACGAACACAGGAAATTATCCTTTAGAGATGACACTAACTTATAGAGACGCGCTTTACGAAAGTACTTATACGGATACTTTCACATTCTGGGTAAACCTTTCCGGAAAGGTAGAACTTAAGGTTTATACAGAAAGTTATTCCGAAAAGGAAAACGCGATAAATATAGTGTTTTCAAATTCCGGAAATGAAAATATAAAGGCGCTTTACGTAATTCTCTCTTCGGATATAGAAATTTCTCCGAATGAAATATACATAGGCGATTTGGACAGAGATGACTATGATTCCGAAAAGGTTTTCCTTTCACCAGTACAAGGAGAGCATGTAATAAATATTACAGCAAAATTTAGAGATACGTTTGAAAGAGAATACGAAAAAACATACTCGGTCACCGTTATGATTCCGGAAAAGAAAAGTGAAAATAATACTAACTACTTTTACTTTCTTATTATTCTAATAGGTATTTTTGCATTTATCTATTTTAAGAAGAAAGTAAAATAAGTGGTAAAATGATTTTAGAAATTGTTTCGTTATCTCTGAAACATCTTATGCATAGAAAGTTAAGAACTTTTTTAACGGTTCTTGGTGTTGTTATAGGTGTTGCTGCAATTACAGGCATGGTATCTGCTACGCAGGCTATTAGTAATGTTATCACAGAAGAGATAGAGAAATTTCAGGTTAACGTTATAGAAGTAATACCTGGTGAGTTTAAACTCGGTTTTTCGTTGTTCGGAGGAGAGACTATGAAAGCAACTCTGACAGAAAAAGACGCTGATATTATAAGAAGTATAGGCGGTGTAGATGTTGTTTCTGCAGGTATTTACAGATATGGTGAAATCTCCAAGGGTAAAGAAAGATATTACCTCAATATCATGGGTATAGATGAATATTTCGATGAGATAAATACCATAGGTATTTATAAAGGTAGATACCCGAGAAAGGGAAAAGAAGTCCTTGTAGGTTATTCTGTAGCATACGATTTATTCGATAAACCTTTAGCGGTTAAAGAAAAAATAACTATTGAAGGGGAAGAGTTTAAAATAGTAGGGATAATGAATAAAGCAGGTGGGCTTTTTAAAAGCATAGATTCAATGGTATACATTCCGAAAGAAACGCTTAGAGAATTAAAGGATATTGATAAAAATACGGTAGATTTGATAGATATTAAGGTTAAGGATAATGTCGATCCGGAAATAGTGGCGAAGGAAATTGAATATAAACTCGCAAAGGCTCATAAGGTTTCTGTGGATGAAAAAGATTTCACGATTTTTTCACCCGAGTTTTCAAAAAAGATAGCATCGCAAATCACTGGAATACTTCAAATACTTTTAGGGAGCATAGCGAGTATTTCCTTTCTTATCGGCGCGATAGGAATAGCGAATATGATGTTCACTTCTGTTCTCGAAAGGACGAGAGAAATAGGTATTTTAAAGGCAATCGGTGCAACTGATAGACAAATAATGATGATGTTTTTGATAGAATCCGGGATAATAGGGTTAATAGGCGGTATAATAGGGATATTTTTCGGCTATGGCTTAGGACAGGGATTCTTGATACTAAGGCAGTATATGCTTTCTAAGATAAGTATGTTCGAAACCGTAGTACAAGCACCGAGTATAGAAATAAATTTCGGATTATCGGTAACCGCCTTGTTTGTGTCTTTCATAATAGGAATTTTAGCAGGATTGATTCCTGCAAGAAAGGCAGCAAAATTGCCGCCTGTTGAAGCACTGCGCTACGAATGAGCACGCTCCTCTTCTTCCGTAAGATACATTGCAGCGGAAATCCAGAACATTCCGCCCAAGAGTATAAGGATAAATGAAATCGTGTAAGAAAGTATAACCCCGCCTGTGGTTGCACCTAATGCAGAAGGATCTACGCTTCCTGCTATTAAACTTCCGAGAAATATTAGTACAGAACCTAATATCCAAAAGATTATAATTCTGGTATCCATACGAATAATTTAGTTGGTTTGAATATATAAATTTATGTCACATTATACTATTCGTATGCCGTTTAGCGCCTTTTTACTTTCCGAACCTTCTTTCTCTTTGCGAATATTCTTTAAGTATTCTTACAAAATCCTCCTTTTCGAATTCGGGCCACATTTTTTTAACGAAGAAAAATTCTGCATACGCTCCCTGCCAAAGAAGAAAATTGCTTACCCTGTTTTCTCCGCCCGTCCTTATAATCAAGTCTACAGGCGGTTGGCCGTTAGTATACAAATGTTCCTCCACAAATTTTTCCTTTATGTCACGAACCTTAACCTTGCCGTTCAAAGCCTTTCTCACTATTTTTTTAACAGCATCCGTAATCTCCTGTTTTCCGCCGTATGCTATTGCAAAATTCAGAAAATAGTTTTTATAATTTCTTGTTGCCTTTTCAACCTCTTTAAATATTTTCTGTAATTTTTTCGGAAGTAAGTAAGTCCTACCTATTATACGTATTCTTACTCCGTATTTGTGCACCTCGTGCTTGGGATTAAGAATTTTTGAGAATTCTTTTTCGAATAATTTCAGAATATGATTCAATTCCTTTTTCGGGCGCTTTTTCAGGTTTTCCAGAGAAAGAGAATATAGCGTCGCATACCTTATTCCGTATTCTTTAAGCCAGTTCAGAAGTTCCTTCACTTTTTTAGCGCCCCATCTATGCCCATACCACGGTTGCTTCATAAGTCGTTTCGCGAACCTTCTGTTACCGTCGAGAATTATTCCTATATGTAAAGGTAATTTTGCTGTTTCCATTCCATCCACCCGCTACTACTATTTATATTTTGTTTTTTAAAAATTTTTTCAATCTCTGTATGAAAATATTAATTTTATCTCCTTCTATTCTTGCGCCGGCAGCAACGCTATGGCCGCCGCCTCTTCCTATGCCCTGTGAAGATTTGAAAAATATTCTTCCTATATCATAGTTTCTGCTTCTGCCTGAAATCTTGAAAAAACCGTCTTTAAAAGAATAAACTATTACCGTGCTTTTCGGGTATTTATCGAATATCTCGTTTGCGACTCTCGAGGTTATAGAATAAGGACTTTCTACTTCAAGTATAATTATATCTTTAGAACCGCTTCTTTTACCTGCTTTTTCAACCCATGTTCTTACCTCTTCATTAACCTTTTCCGCTAATTTTGCGTACTCTTTTATTTTTAAAAATTCTTCTATATTTTTACACTTTGAAAGTTTTTCAACCGCTTCCTTTAACGCGTTATCGCCTTTAACAGATTTAACAGCATCTATATATTCTGCGGCGAGAATTTCTTTTTTAGTACCCTTTATACTCCTGTCTCCGACAGCCCCTATTCGCTTTATCCATAGAATATCCTTTACACCTAGTTTTTTGCATATGCCGTAAACAACTTCGCTGGCAGATACGTATTTTTCAAAGTTATAAAACCTCGGATTAATGTGCACCGTTCCTATTTCGTTCAAATTTTTGAAAGGAGGGTGATGATCTATAATTGCGATAACTTCGCTTTTAACAAAATTCAGATAAGAGGAATGCTGGTCAACGGGTATATCTAGAATTAAGCAAAGTTCTGTATGCTCTTTAATTTTCATAAACGTAGTTTTTTCCAATTCGCCTGAAGCAAGACGCGTTGCTATGCCTTTGCTGCGAAGATATTTCAAAATCTGCGCCGCAGAGCAAGCTCCATCGGCATCGCAGTGAAATATAATTCCGACTTTTCCGTATATATTTTTTAACATCTCGATTATTCTGTTAACTTCTTTCATGCGGAACCCTTACAATTCTTCTTCTGGAAAGAGAATAATCTTGGTTTCATTTCCTTTAACCATGGAATCAAACGCCGAATCCAAAACATCGGCGTAAAACACTATAAGTGCTTCTATTGTTTTCGGCCTCGCCGCAACCTGACCGAGATCACCGCCGTGAGATTCGACGATATGAATAACCTCTTCAGGAAAGCCGCGAGCGTATAATTCGCAGGCAGTAAGTACGGCGTGGTCTATAGTACAGCCTGAAAATCCCCAAGTACCGGCGTTTTTTTTATAGATGTATATTTTCATCCAGTCATGCAGTAAAGCGCCCGCTATGAGATGATCGTAATTTATTTTAACTTCATACATTTTTTCGAAATGCTCAGCGATTTTCATCGCAAGTTCGGTAACAGATACCGTATGCTCGACATGGCCGCCTTCTTTTGAGTGATGCGAACCCAGAGATGAAGGTGTTTTTTCCGGATCTGAGTGCGGATAGATTATTTCCGGATTCGATAGTTTCGTATCTTTAAGGAACTCGATAACTTTTTCTCTTAGTCCTTCGTCTTCTATTTTCTTTGCCAACTCGAATAATTTCTTCATTTTCATAAGTAATTTTATAGGCATATAAAAATATTTAAAAACCTCTTAATCCCTGTATTGTGTATGAGGATTTATCTTGCGGTGTTCATAACTTTCCTGTTTATGCTTCCGTCGGCAAGCGCAGATGTAATAGTAAATTCTCAGGACTGGAGAGATGTTTATCTTGTAATGCTTTACGCCAAATTCAAGGGAGATGATGTTCATTATATTCTGAATTTAGGTGAAACGGATATACTTCTCAAGACGTTAACAAAAAATGAAACCCATATAATTTTCGAGAGCGCAAAAAAACCTGTTATAAAAAATCTTAAACAATTCTTGCGAAATTACGGTTTTTCAATAGTCTCGGAATCTGTATTCAACGACTACAACGACTTACAGATTTCACTTTATAACGAGATAAAGGATAAAATAAAAGGCTTTGTAGTAATAAATCCTGATTTTGGATACGACGCCATTTCCGTATTTCCGCTCGCGGTTACCGAGAACAGATGGGTGCTCTTCTATAACAAAAATTACGAGACAAGGATAATAAATCTTTTGAAAAACGAGGTAAAAAAGGATGTTGTGTTCTACGGCGAATTTCTTTCTCAACCGTGGAAGAAAATTCCGAATTTCTATGAAATAATCTATGAACCGCCGTTCGAAAGAAATAAAATAATAGTTGAAAGAGTCTGGAATAAGGTTAACGGCTGGATTTCATTATCGGACGGACAATATATAGAAAAAGGCTTTCTTCTCCAGGGAAAGCCCATACTTCTTATAAGGGATTCTCCGCAAGCGATCACGGATTTTCTTAAAAAACTCAAAGTAAAGGTAGTTGAAATAATAGGCCCTGAGAATGTTGATTTCGGATATCAGATAAGAGACCTTTCTAACAGAACCATAGGCGTGGTTGCAAAAATAGGAAGAACTTTTACAGGCGATCCAGAACTGAGAGGAAAGTTCTACACGCTTCCGGAAAAGTCTGTAGATATAGAGATACATGACCTGCGGTTAGAAAAAATCCTATGGAATAATAGGGAAGTGATTTTGGTGCTGAAAAATTACGGGAATGTAAAAGAATTCTTTAAAATAAGCGCGTTACGACTCATAGGGAAGGAGGAATATCCTGTTACAGACGATAAACTTCATGTTATCAAACCGGGGGAAACCGTTTCAATACCTTTTTACGGAAATTTCTCCTCTTTGAGAGAAGGTGAGGTTTTTATAGTATACGGAAGTGAAAAATTAGTTTTCAGAGTTAAGAACCAAACCACAGGAAAATACTTCTTTTCAACACAGTTTTATCCCGCTCCTGAACTTAAAAAACCTGAAGTTGAGGGTATATTTTATGACGATACCATTGAAAAACTCTGGATAAAGATCAGAAATCCTAATAATCAACCTTTGTGGATTAGAGCGGAAGTCCATAATTTTACTTTCCTCAACAAAAGCATAATACTTTCTTCTCCAACGGTAAAAATACAAGAAGAAGGTTATATACCTATTTCGGTGTATATGGGTAGGGAAGATATAGATGTCAATAAGAATCTAACTGTATTGATATTCTACGGTGAAAATGAAGATATTCTATCTGAAATATATATATATTCTCAAAAAAAACCTATTAAACCTCAAAGAATAGATAATACCTTATTTATAATAGTTATAGTAACGGCAGTATTTGTTTTTATAGTAATCGTTTTAATTTTTACCAAAAAAGGTATTATCTCCTTGGAATTCCTTAAAAATATTTATATAAGAAAAAAATAATAACGTTCCGAAAGACTGTTTTTCTAATTCTAGAATTTCTTAAAAAAATTTATTAAATGGTTCTGCTCAAAAATATAAGTGTGAAAAAAAGAAATCTGCTTTGGATTATAGGTATAGTAGGAATAGTTATTAGTATAGCGTATGCTCAGAACATTAGCGTTAAAGCAGGGTATATTACAAAAGCGAATCTTTATTCTGAAATCTCTACATGGAGATGGGGGGGGATAATAGGGTATGTAACCCCAGGTACGCTTCCCGAATCTCCGGATCCTTTTCTTCAGCATAGTATAACAGCGGGAGTAATAGATATGATAAACGTCTCGGCATCAAATCTCAAAGACGGCAAACACTATTTTGCCGCACTACCTTATGACACCGCTCTCACTATAAATGTGAGTAAGATGCGGAATATTACAGAGAATGATTTAGAAGAATTCGGAATTTTCAACGCCACCAATTTTCCGATATTTCATCCGAACTATTATCAGAACAGCGATAACCCGAAAACCACTTTTTGTTGTTATAATGAAACGATTCTGATTTCTGGCAAGCCCTTTACGGCTTTCAGGATAGTGCTTAAAAATAATGTGAGATACTATCTCTTGAAATACCAGTTTAACGACTCTTATGCTCTTCCTCTTTTCCTTGTAAATATCTCCGATTATACATGCTACGACTCCACTACATGTCAGTTCGAATTCATGCTTCCTGCAGATAAAACTTATCAACTGTATGTGCTTTCGAAAGAGCCGGCGTATGACATAAAAGTTTTCGTAGATGGGGTGGAAACTACTGATATACCGAATACGGGATTACCTTATAATATTACTACGGTAGTGTACGATATATATACACAAATACCTGTACCTAACAAGACTATTGTAGTATTCGAAGATAACGGTAATAATATATTTTCACCTTTACCGATTATTTCGACCACATCAAGAGTTATGGCTTATACCGAATCCGACTCTAAAGGCAGGGTACAGTTTATAATATCTCCTACACCTACATTTCAAGAAGCAGGAATTTATTCATTAAAAGTAGGTATCTTGAGCACTAAAGATATAATCACAAATCAAAAAACGCTAAACATTCTGGATATGGAACTTAAAGGCGGTAAAAAATATATATCGCCTACAGAACTTTTGGACAATTCGAAAGCCACGGTAGTTTACATGATACAGTTAGAGGATAGTGTGTATAACTGGGCTCAGCAGAGAAAGGCTAACAAGTATACAATTTTTGTCGACACTTCCGGAAGTTACACTATAAGAAATGAGTCGGACGGATTATATTATTCATCAGCATCCATACAAACAGGCGCAGTGAATTATATCAGCGTAATACTTCGCTCCGGCGGGGTGGATGTTCCGGGATATGTTGTACCAGAAGAAACAGCAGGATTTATAGTAATGAATCCCACTTATAATCCGCCTGTCGTCGGTCCTAAAAACCACACCCATAAAGTTTTTTATATCCCGACAGGTACAGGATTTGTTATAGCGCCTACAAAAATGGGTCCTGCAAACAGCGAGGTAAAGTTATATGTGTATGATTCAAATTATTATCTCGTTGCCACGATACCTTTATACATAGATAAATCCACAACTATTACAGGCAATGCTGTATTTTACCAAAACGATGACATGCAGGCAAAGATAGTAAAAACCATACAGGTGATAAACACTCTGTACTACGCCTATTGGTGATGAAATGAAGAAAGAGATATATTTAATATATTTCATTGTACTATCTGCGTTTTTAATAACCCCTGTTTTAGGAGTCACGGCAAGCATAAAAGATTCAAGTTTCAATACCGTAAATCTTTACTATACCGGCTCTTCTTCTTCTGATCCTGGTCAGTATTATTTTGATGGCGTACCGAGCAAAGGAAATCCTAATGTAGGCATAGAACTTTGCGATGCTGGGCAGGCATATGTTGGCGCTGCGTACGCTATAAATGTAGGCGGTAGTTGGCAATACGCTTTAATAACGTACGCCTCATCTTCAGAAGCACTTTCATATACTTCACAATCCGGCTCTGCAGCAGGCTGTTACTTTACACCAATAGATTTCCTTACCTTCAGCCCGTATCTTTACACAACCCCGAATCCGGATGTTTACGTTGCTGCTTTTCCCGGAAGGCTTTACGTTGCCTATGAGACAAGCGCTAATCCCGGGACGCTGAGTAATTTTGTGTTTGTCGGAAACAACGGCTATCTTCGTGGCAGTTATACCGTGCCCAGAAGCTTCGATGAAAGCACATGTACAATAAGCATCTCTGAACCCACAATTTCCTTTCAGTATTACGGCGGTAGTTTTTCTGCCGGAGCGAGCGACTCCAATGTAGGAATTTCTAATGAGAGAAGAATGGTAATAGGTGTTTGTACAGACGATCAAGGAAGTGCCTGCAATGACGGAACAGTTCTAAGCTCTGCTACATTTCCTTTGACACTCGGTACAGGGCTCACGGGCTCGCCGTGTGTTAATGATCAAGCCACACCTATAGATAGATATGTGGTGATAAACGGTCTCGGAAACTATATCTGCATAGGCCCCAACCTTAAAGTTTCGATAACACAACTTTCTCCGAATCCTGTGTATTATAACCAGACTCTGACCATAAGTTACAGAATCACAAACCCGAGAGATACGCCTTACGAGACGCAGGGAGGGAATGTAAGGGTCACGACGGATTTTACGGTTAGAGTTTCGATTTTCAACGCTTCAAATCCCTCGCAGATCGTGTATGAAAATGTAGAAACCATAACGGATGACATTCCTGTCAACGGTGCTGTTGACAGAACTCTCTACTGGCGCGCCGCTGTACACAGCGGAACGTATACGGTAAAAGTAGAAGTTGATTACGGCTCTGCAATAGGAGAGTGTAACGAAGGTGATAATTCAGCACAACAGAATTTCGAAGTTAAACCTGTTGTAATTCCGGAAATATGGATAAACGGAAATAAAACAGATACCTTTCCCTATCCCGGCAGACCTTACAACTTCTCGCTCTATCTGAGAAATTCCGACAACGAAACCTTGAGAAACGCTTATGTAAAAATTGTGGAAAAGAACGGACTCTCGCTTTTCACACCCACGCAGATATGGGATAAGATTCACGACCAATACGGAAACAAAACAAAAAATGCAACAATAGTTACTTCTATAACAGAAGTTTACACAGATTATTACGGATGGGTTAATATTACTTTAATTCCCACCGGCAATAGATTATTCGCTCCTGAATATGCCTATACAAACGCTTCGCAGGTACTCGGAAACTATTCTTTATACCTTACAGGAAGATATCTCAAAGGTAATATATGGGAAGATTTCAAATTCGTTATAAACGATCAACTTCTTGACAACTACCCTCTCAACATCCAAAATCCGTATACATACAAAGGTTACGATAAAGAAATCGCATTCCATAATCAGAAAAACTTTGTCGAGGTAGTTATGGATTTCGTTTACACAGTATTCGCAAATTTCTGGAAAGCGATTGTAAAGTGATGGGAAATGAAAAAATATATTTTAATGGCTGGAATAATGCTACTTGTAATAAATGTCTCCGTAGCCATGACGGTAAATCTTACGGACTATTACGGCAATGCCACATCGCTTTTATACGAT
This sequence comes from Candidatus Aenigmatarchaeota archaeon, assembly GCA_015521535.1. Classification (GTDB taxonomy): domain Archaea; phylum Aenigmatarchaeota; class Aenigmatarchaeia; order Aenigmatarchaeales; family SZUA-1535; genus SZUA-1535. The sequence goes on from WAOA01000018.1 coordinate 12,914, forward strand.
TACGATAACGTTACGCAATACACTTCATGGTCGTATAAAGATTCTTCTTTAAGAAATCCGAATGTGTTTATGAGGCTGTGTAATCTTACAAACGATTTCTACAACGTTTTTCTTGACTTAAGATATGCTACAGAATCAGGAAACCTTTCGGAATCATTGCTTTCTCTTCTACCTCTCGTCAATCTCACGAATCTTTCCTCTTCATGTAAGTTTATAGATATAGATATCTCTAGCTTCAAAGCCCTTTATCCAGCATATCCGTTTTTCTATCTTCTGAATTCTTCAGCGAATTCAAGCGTTATCGCGAAATTTAAACTTTCAGAAAGTTTCAACGGCTCCTACAAGGTGGGAATAGATGTAGATAATGTGGATAAAATTACCTATATTACTATAACCGAAATATACGATGATAGGGGAAGATTGATCAATACTTCGTATCCAAAACTTTACATTACAATTTTAAAAAACAATACTCCTGTTGCTGAAGGAAAAACTGCTCCCAGATCGCCTTTGCCGTTCAATTACACTTTTGTTGATGAAGAAGAAATATATGTAAACGGAATTCTTTCGCTGAAAGTAAAAACCTTCGAGCCGTGCGGAGTTATAAACGAATCCGGGTATTATATCCTGAACGCTTCTGCATGGAATGTTAACGATACCTGTATAGTAATAGAAAATATTTCAAATACGTTTCTTAATTTTGCAAATCTCACCATTGATGGTGATTACAGCGTAAACGGCTCTTTGCGTGAAGATGTCTGCGGCATACTGATAAGAAATTCGGAAAACGTTTCTATCTATGATATGCGCGTCGAACATTTCGGAAGAGGTGTATGCGTAAAAAATTCTCGTGGAGTAAAAATTTACGGAACACATGCAAGCGAGAATCTTAAAGGCATTTATCTTGAAAACTCCTCAGTGGAAATTTCAAATATAAAGTTGAACACGGTTAAAGAAGAAATCTTTGCAACCAAGAATTCCTATGTAAAGGTTAATCGGGTGGAACTTCCAGAAGAAACCAAAGTTTCTTTTGAAGCATCTGACATAGCGCTACGAGACGTTCCTGATCCGCCTCCCGATAGAGAAGGTTACAAAAACATAAAACAATTCGCTAATATCAGCAAAACCGAAGGCGATGCATGGGTTTATAAAATAACATTTCACTATACGTATCCGCTGCCTAACAATGTCACGCATGTAGTTTACATCACAAAAGTAGACGGAATATATCTTAACGGAACATGGGCAAATCTTACATATCAAGATTTTCAAGCAAATAAACAGGATTTTTCGGATAAAACCGGAAAAATTACTCACGGTTATGCATGGATAGAAGAAAATTTCACGGATTTCTCTATTTTCATACCTTACGGTTTGAACATAACGGCTCCGCAACCGGTTCCGCAGCCTCAACCGAGGCCGACTCCAACACCATCTCGGATAATAGGCAAGGTTGAAGAAATAGTACCGCCGAATCTTAATTTAACCTTACATACATATGAAATAACAATCCAACAGGGAGAAATTAAAGAAATAGGTTTTAATCTATCAAATGAAGGAGATGTAGATGTATACAATGCCGTGGTTCTCGCTTTGGTTAGAAAGGGCTGGCTAACCGCAGGTGTAAATTTCGATGTGGTTAGAGCAGGAGAAACGAAAATAAGTAAGTTTTACCTTAAAGTATATGAAAATGAGATTCCGGGAGTATATTATATACCTGTAAAGGCTATACTCAAAGAAAACAATGTTACGGTAGATGTTGAGATATTAAAAGTAAGGGTTGTACCGAGACAGAGGATTGCTAAAATAGATATTCTGGAAATTCTCCCGTATCTTTCTTTACCCGAGCATTCCAAGGTACCCATCTCGGTTTTGGTAGAAAACACAGGAGATTATGATCTCCAAAATATTAGACTTTCTATAGAAGGTGCGGAAAAATGTATAGAAAAAATCGAAGGTAAGTATGATCTCAAAAGAGGTGAAAAGAAAAGTTTGACGTTTATCGTTTATACGAAAAATGCAGGGAATAAATGCACAGGTGTATACGTCTTCAGATCAAAAGAAGGAATAGTCGGAATGTATCCGGTAATAATAAAGATAAGACCGAAGACGCTGGTAGAGATAATAAAAATATTCCCGATAATATACATTATATGGACGCTCTTCACGATATATATAATTTACAGGAGGTTGAAAAAACGTGGCTGAAAAAGATGAGAAAAAAGAAGAGGAATTTGATTTTATTACACCGTATCTTGAAAAAATAGGTCTGGAAGAAAAGAAAGAGAAAAAAAAGCACGAGGAACGTCATCTGGAAATTCACGGTGGAGAAATAGTAAATGATATTATAGAACTCGCAAAGAAGGAAAGAAAAATAACTCTTACGCTTGGGATAGAAATAGTTTTAACGGTTATATTAATACTTATGCTCCTAGGAGTGATTCCGTTTTTCTGACCAAAACTGAAAATATATTTAGACCGTTCGGATAAAAGCCCACCTCCTTAAAAATATACATCTGCACATAAGGAAAGTACATCCTGTCGTGATAAGAACTGGGAAGAGGGTTGAAAATGAATCGCCTATATAGATTTTTCTGTGCGCGATAATCGCCGCATGCATGAACTTTCGCCCGCTCGCAATATCTTTTATCTCAATTCTTGATTATCCGGATGTTCCCATTTTTCTGAGCATGGTTATTATATTTTTCTTTATTTTTTCCTTTCTCCTCGGAGGAATCGGTTTGGAAGAATATTCTATGTAAATCATATTTTCCAGGAATTCTATAACATCTTCCTTTTCATCTTCCGGAATGCTATCTAACTCTTCTATTCTTTTTTTCATCTCCATGTAAGTCGTAACACCCTTAATGTTGTATTTCCTTTTAAGAAATTCAAAAATCCTGTCTCCCAAATCGATGAGCTTTTTTCTCATGGTTTCAGAAGATGAAGCATCAAGAATTTTATCCAGCGTTAAATCAAATGAAATTTTGTTTAATACCGCTCTAAGTTTTTTAATCTCGTTTTCTGTTTCTTCGAACCTTTTTTTAAAATAATAAAACTGAAAACCTGCTATACCGAGCGCTAAAACCAATACAACAACTAAAGCGAGTTCTATCATGGTTTATTTTTTGACAAAAGGAGATTATAAATTTATCTCTTGTAGCGATATCTGTAATGTTTCGGCTTTCTTTTAGAGAGTATGAATAGTATCACTATACCTATACCTACAATCACAGGAATTATTAATATCATCGGAATTCCAGAAGCAACTTCTACCGGAAGCGTTACCACGGCTGATTTTACAACAGCATCTTTCCTTTCTCCGTAATCCGCTTCTATTTTTATCTTAGAATTTTCCTGAATATCTATTTCATCAAGTTCGGCAGGAATATATATTTCCTTTACTTCTCCCGGTTTAAGTTCTACAATACCCGAACTCAAAGAATCAGTAATGCCTTTAATTTTAACATCGAGGAGTTTTATTATAACAACCGCCTTAACATCGCCTATATTTTTAACCTTAATACCGAATCTTTTAGAGCCCTTATAGTATTTCGCTTCGAGAATCTCTATCTTCGATCGATCCTTTATTTCAGAGATTTTTAATGGTAGTGAAAACGGCGGGCCAAACTTGCCTGCCTGCGTTAGATACGAATCAAGGTTTTTCGGAGATTCACCGTATGAGGTATAGAACTCTACTGTTATATTTCCTGTCAACTCGGTAAGAAAAACATCGTAACTTCGCCATACGCTTTCACCCGCTCCTATGAAAACCGCTTCGCTATCTCCGCCACTCGCAATTTCTTGACCGTTTTTCAGAACTCTGAAAGTGGTGAACTCGTACACCCCTGTTTGCCCTTCATTCGAAAACTGGATCATTAACTTTTTGTTTTCAGGATCGTAAACCGCTGAAAGTATGTTTAATTTTAATTCGAGCTTCGGGAGGGGAAACATAGAAAGAGCGTAAATCTGACCGCTTATTCCAGGTGTGGATTGACCGAATTTTATGAACACGGATACTTTTTTGTTGGTCTTTTCTCTTATTCTTTCTCCGACATAAGTGAGTTGCGGGCCTATTGCTATTACCGTTTTTATTCCGTTCGAGTTTATAAAATCGAGAACTTCGTCAGGAAGTAGATTTGTTCCCACAAGAAGAACGGGAGAAGCGCCTTTAAGAATTTCAAGTTCTATATAATTTCCTTCCGTGATAATCGCCTGTGAAGTTTTTTTCACTTTAAGGAACTCTTCACCCAGTTTAGCGCTTATTTCAAATTTTGAGTTTCCTGTTATTCTTTTATCGAAGTACTGGGAAATTGTATTTTCTATGGATCTTTTGAAATTACCTATTCCTACTACTTTCTGAGCGTTTGCAAGCATACTTGCTATGTCGTTTGCATTGTTATCGTTAACTATTAAGACCCATGCTCTGTTTGCCATTGCAAGCGCTCCTGCAGGAAGAGAGAGATAGGGAAAATCTTCTTCCACAACGTAATAAGAATTTGCTTCTTCCGGCTTGAGGTCTCTGTAAGAATTCGTTACGGTGATTTTTTGTACTATATTATAACCGCGCAATCTTATCTGGCTTTCGAGATTCGGAATGTATCTGTCGCCGGATTCTATAAGAATTACGGGCTGCTTAGGAAGAACGTTAAAAAGTCCTGCAGGATTAGGAGAATTCGCGAAATACACAGGATAGTTGTTGTAATTCGCGTAAAGCACGCCGTAATAAACATCTTTCCAGTCCTTGGAATTTATCACAACAACTTCTCCGTGAACAACAGGGAGAAGCATAAAAAAGACTCCGATAGAAACTACAAGGTATCGGTATGAATTTCTCGTGCCTAGTTTCGTCATCACAATTTATTTGTTATAAGATATATTTATAAATTACTCTATATAACGATAATTAAATACTCTAACAATGTAAAAGTTTCGCGAAAATTACAAAAATTACGAGAACTATGCTGAGAAAGGTTATTTCATGGTTAATTGTTTTTATATCGTGATTTCGCGCTTATTATAACGTATTTATTGATCAATTCAATCAATATCATAGTTTATCATAAGTTTATGATCTTTTTATTTAATCGAATAAAGCACAAAGAAAACTGATTTCGCGATTAATCATTTTAAATTATCTTTTTACTATTATCATAAGAATTTCATTATAAATCTGGAATTAAAAATTTATTATAGAAAAGGGAGAATTTTTAATAAAAATTTCATTCTCGAGAAACCGATTAAATACTCTAAAGTATAGATAATTTTATATATCGGTTCTTATAAAAAATTAAACCATGAAAGACGCATTTTTGAAGATTTGGGTAGCAATAACATCGTTTCTAGTAGCGGCAGTTCCGATAGCAATGGCAGCAACTCCGGGGCCTGCAGAAGTAACAGATATAGCGCAAAAAGGACCGTACTCATATACACCCACAACTCCGTCAACAACAGTCCAAGCAGGTTATATCAGATTAGCGAATGTCTCTACTGAGATGTCAACATATCACTGGGCAGGTATCTACGGTAATGCATCAGGTACGCTTGTATTGGGAGATGCTTCAGGTAGTAAAATGTATACCTGGACGGCGACAGCAACTTATGTTTTCTTCGATGACGATAATACAATAAACTGGGGTACGATTGATAACGCCACATGTACAGATATAGGAACCAGTTTCAGTTTTATAGCAGATTCCACGGGCGCTAGCGATAGTTGTTCTAATACATTTACCAATTCAGGTCCTACAAACTTCAAGTCAATAGGAAATGTGTTGAGCACGGCTTACGCATTAACATACGACAACACCCAAACTCCAACTTGGAAGACATATGCCGTAAAAGATACCACACAGGGAGATGTATTCTTTGCAGCAGAAACAATTACCACACCGGGAACTGCTTTTGATGGTTCACCCGCAAACTATCAAGCAATACTACCAGAAAACGGCGAGAATGCAGATACAACAACCCAGACATACTATATATGGATAGAACTATTCTAAAACTTCTTGTCTTCTTTTTCTTCTTTTTTATAATTTTACGGGTCGTGTCCGGATAACCGCGAATTACGCGATAGAGCACATGTACTCGGCGAGACCCGGGAAATATCGAAGTATTTCCGTGTAAAAGTTCATGTTCTATAGTTAATTCTTTTGTGAATCGCGAGAAACGCTTATCCGGACCCGGTAGATATTATAACGGTGTTAGAGAACTTCGTAAAGAAATTGCTCGAATTCTGTGAAAAAACAGGAATAGATCCGTAACAAAGTTGGGTATTACTCTAAACAGCCCCGAATTTCGAGAATAACAGCAACTCAAGTGCTATTAAAATCGAGATGAACAGAAGCACGTAATAGTCAGAGTTCAGCGGTATTCTTTCATTCTTCACAACTATGTTTTTCATGGATTCCTCAAAAGCGGTTTCATTAGTCACAAAGAAGAATTTTCCACCCGTTTCCTGAGAAATTTTCCGCAAATTTCTATCATCCAATTTAGGGAACGAGAATTTAATTCCTTTCTTCTTCGCAACTTTCTCCAGTTCGCTAATCAACTCTCTCGTTTCATTTGTCACACCTATGCCTATTGTATAGATAACTATTTTTTTATCTCTGGCCTCTTTAAGCGCGAGAGTAAGGTTTCTTCCTGCATTATTTTCGCCGTCCGTAATTATAATTAAAAACCTCTGCTTATCGGAATCCGCAAGAACGCTCGCTCCCGCGAAAATCGCTTCTCCTATGGCGGTACCGCTACTATTACTTTCAACTTTCAGCGATAAAATTTTGTTTTTTATTTCAAACGTATTCAGAGTTAAGGAAGTTAACGGAGCAGCCCTTTCGGAAAATTTTATCACACATAGCTTGGAAGCCCCAGGCAAAGAGTCCATCCAGTCCAGAATAGTTTGTTTAGCAAACTCTATTCTGTTTGGCTCGTAATCAGGAAGAAGCATTGTCTGAGAAACATCTACCGCTATGCAGAAATCTGTGTTTGCAACTGGTTTTACAAGACTAACCTGTATTGATTCTGTTGCAACGAGAAAAAGCAGGGTTACCGTAATTAACTTTACCGCAAGCAGCCAGGGACTCGGCACTATGGATTTGTATCCGTGAACTTTTTTAAGCGTATGAAAATTCGCGAATTTTAAAATTCTATTCTTTCTCATTTTCGTCATTAAGATATAGGAAATTGTAACTATTGCTAACAGCAGCAATAGCATTCCTATGCTTCTCCAGGGAAGCATAATCACAACCTTTATTCCTAAAAATTCTATTTCCATATCCTTTCACCGAAAAGATTTACTATCATTTTAACCATATTCTTTTCCGTAGTATAGACCTTTGCGAAAAGCGCTCCCGCTTGTGTGAATTTATTCTTTATCTCCTCTTCTTCTCTCCTTGCGTTTTCGTTGAATTCATCTCTTATCTTATCGGCATCAACAAGATTTATTTCTCCTGTAGCAGGGTCCTGAATGTAAATCTTGCCAACACCTTCCGGAATGTAACTGTCGAAAGGATCTCTTATCATAATTCCGGCCACTCCTTCAAATTTGTTTGAAGCTTTCAAAACAAAGTCGTAAAGTTCCTCTTTCGGGCCTATGAAGTCGGAGAGAATGAAAACAAAAGAATCGGGTCCAAAAGTTTCGAGAACGGCGGGAGTAATTATACCCCATCTTTTTTCCCCGCCGTAAATATTTTTATCCGTTAAAACTTTTGCTATTTGGAGGACCGTATCTATGCTTACCGAAGGGTCTATAAACACTTTTATCTCGTCGGAAAACCCGATCATGCACACTCTATCTCCAAGAGTATGCGAAACAAGAGCAAGGGTTGTGGCTAGAATTGAAGCATATTCGTTTTTCACGAGTTCGGTTGTGCCAAGCGTCATGGTTGTGGAAAGGTCTACTATATAAATTATATCCAACTTTCTCTCTTCCTTGAAAACCTTAACATGCGGCTTTCCTGTTCTTGCATAGGAGTTCCAGTCGATAAACCTGGCATCGTCCGCTTCCGTATATTCTCGCAACCTATCAAATTCAATACCTCTTGAAGTAATCACCTTATAATAAATGAACTGAAATTTCAGAAGTTCCACCAGTTTCCACACGTTTATAATACTTCTCTTCCATAAATCGTTAAATTCTAAAGTTGAGACGTTTACCTTCACGGAACTTCTACCCCTTCGAGAATCTCGTCTATAATTTCATCCGTGCTTATGCCGGCTGCTTTACCTTCATAGTTAAGGATTATTCTATGTCTTAGTACAGGATGCGCTACAAGTTTTACATCGCCTGGGGTAACAAAATCCCTTCCATCCATCAGAGCCACGGCTCTTGCCGCTAAAGCAAGAGAAATACTACCTCTCGGAGAGGCACCGTATCTTATATATTTCGAATATTTTATTTTCTCGTCTTTCGTTCGTGTAGCGGTGATTATCCTTAAAATGTACTCTTTCACCGGCCTTGAAACGTAAATTTTTCTAACATCTCTTTGAATGTTAAGAATCGTTTCTCTGTCCATCACGGATTTTACCGGATCGAAAATATTATATCTTACAAGTGTATTCCTATCTATAATCTCTAATTCCTCATCCCATTTCGGATAATCGACAAGAATTTTCATGAAAAATCTATCAACTACCGCCTCTGGCAGCGGATAAACACCCTGCTGCTCCAAAGGATTCTGCGTGGCAAGCACAAGAAAGGGCTTCTCCAATATAAACTCTTCTTTATGGATGTTAACCTTCCTTTCCTGCATCGCTTCCATCATCGCTGCCTGCGTTTTCGGAGGCGCTCTGTTTATCTCGTCTGCCAGTATAAAATTAGCGAAGATAGGGCCCTTTATGATATAGAAATCGCCTTTTACGGGATTGAAAGCATTAACTCCTATAATATCCGAAGGAAGCATATCCGGTACGAACTGTATTCTTCTGAAAGTTGTTCCTACTATGCATCTTGAAAGCGTTTCGACGAGTAAGGATTTAGCTAGTCCCGGTACGCCTTCCAAAAGCGCGTGAGCATCGCAAATCAAACAGATTAGCACGTGCTCTATTACCTCATTCTGACCCACAACAACTTTTTGAATTTCTTTTTTCATTTTTTTGAGAATATTCTGATAGTTTTTTATGGTCTTTTCAGGAAGGCTGCTTTCCTTTCCAGGAAGATATCTTTTCATAGGTTTTATAATGTAATTTGAAATTAATAAAAGTTAAGAGATATTCAGAACTGTCCGGATAACAACGCTTAAATGGTTTTCGATCCTATACTCAAATTTTTGAGATTTATTAACACGAAATGTCCTAAAAAAGACGCGATGTTTAAATATAGCAACGACAAGTCTTTCACGCCTCGCAGAATATTTCGCGGTTAATGATCTTTTCGTTAATTAAGGTATTCTCATAACCGAATTCGGTAAGTTTATATAATGTAGCGCTATCTATTTTAAATTATGAAAAATAATACAAAAATCAAAATGATCGTAACGGTAATTATATTAACAGCATTTCTGTTTTTATTTGCCTTAGCCCCTTGGTTGAACGATAAGGAAATTCGAAATAGAATATTAAAGGAAAGAGGGTTGAAGGACGGATCTGTTGTTCCTGTAGAGTATTATAAAAAACATGTAAACATAACTGAAGATCTTCTGCAAAAAATGATAGAGGAAAGTAAAAAGAAGGGAGTAGAAAACGGGATATTAATTTGTGATTATAATGTAATGTGGGCCCCTTTCGGAAGGTGGGTTGTGAGCTGCGAAGGAGGATACTATGTAACCTTTTGGGGCGAGCCTATTTATCCGCCTTCCGGCAGAGGGGGAATAATTTTAAATAAATAAAATTATTTAACTTCCATGAAGATTTTTATCAAATCGTTTGTTCCTTTAAGATCTCTTAATAATGCAGGAATTCTTGCTTCGTAATCATATGTTCCGTAAGTTCCCTGAGCGTCGGAATTAATTTTTGTGATGAATATCAAATCCTGTGTACCATTATACTCTGTTCCTCCGTCACCGGAATCCCATAAAATACCTGTGATGAAATTACCGTTATTACTGTCTGTTGAATTTATCACGGGGACATCGCAAACCGTACGCGAGCCTATTTCAAAGCACGCTGTAGTATCTGCTACACCATCGTTGTTTTTATCGTAAAGCGCTTCTACCGAATCACTGAATCCTGTCATGTTAAGGGCCTGATCAGCCTCGGTAAAATCATTTGTGCCGTTAAGCGGCATTAAATCAGCGAAAGCGTAATCCGAGTCGTAATCAGCAAAGTATAAATTACCTTGCTGCGTCATCGGAATCCATACACTAAAGTTATTTCCTGCACTGTCTTTTATAGCTATCCATCCGTTTGTATGTCCGTAATAAATCGCCCATCCGCTCACATTGTAAGTAGTGCTGTTAAAGTTATTACTTTCATTCGTTTCGGATATCGTGTTTGCGGGATCTACAGTAACAGAGAAATTCCATGTTCCAGGTTTTGCAATCCATGTAAAGTTCACGAGTTCATAGGTGTTTGCAGTTATGTTAACCACGCTCTCGTTTGTTTGCTTAAGTATCCATACGGTTCCGTTAAAGCTGTAAATATCGAGTTGTACTGTTACATTTGTGGCATCTACACCGGCTTCTTCAGAGACATTTGCCGTAATCATCAGTACTTGATTTTCTACAATATTTTCCTGTGAAATATTGAACATTATATTGTTCGCAACTAAATCAGGTTGCGTGCTCGCTCCAGTGAATGCTTCAAAACTCGTGACGTTAAACCAGATATGCGTGGCATTTTCTCCGTAACCTTCAAGATTTGCAGGATCTATGAACTCCCATTGCGAACAATTTGCATTAACAAAGTCCCATGCTATGCAGTGGAGCACATTCTGAACGGTTACACCGTTTTTCGGAATAACAAGTTTTGCCTTTTCAAAAGCCAAACCTGTATCGTTTAGCGCGTATATTGGAGTGATAGCAGAAACGTTGCTCGGTAAAAAGCCCGCATAGTTTTCAACGACCTGCTCTTCTATTTTTAAGTTCATTTTAGAAATATTTAGATTATAAATTCTTGATCCCAATCCGTCACTTACAGGCGTAAAACTCTTATAGGTATAATTTTCGTAAATTTCTAAAGATGCCGTAATGCTTCCGTATCCGCTTGCCACAAGATTATTATTTTTATCGTAAATTTCTATCCGTGTATTAGGATTCACGTGATAACTTGAATTGTATGAATTTACAACTATAGGCGTGGAGATATTCCAGGTAATGTTTATATTATATACTTCAGGTCCGTTCAGTGCTGTTTTGGTAAACAAACCTATTTTCACGTATATGGAATCCGAAGTAATTCCGGAGAGATCACAGTTCGAAGGTGAAGATGTACAGTTAACGAGGAATACATTATTCCAGTTATAAACTTCATAGGTGATATTTCCGTTATTAAGTATATGATCCGCGGAGAATTTTTCCCATTTACCGAGTTTAAGCGGTTTAATGAGAATTGTTTTTACCCACGCATTATGCTTTCTGCTTTCTTCAACTTCTTCGAAAACTTTATCCACATAACCCTGTTTTCTTATTTCAGCCGAGAGATTCGTTCTAAAGTAGTAATAAAATCCGCAGGTCGCAGGGTCAGCGTTAACCTTACTGTTAACCTGCGGAGTTACCGTAAATGAAGTTTTTCCTCTGATATCTTGGCTAACATCCTTTGGCCATGTGCTTATATGGGTTAGTGTACACCCGTCTATTCCAGGCGAGTAAACCCCGTAACACGAACCTTCTACCGTGACGTTAAATCTCTCGTATGTTTCTCCTGCAGCACAGGTAGTATTATCTGCATACGAACCGCCAAAGCCGAGATCGCCCGCTGCTTCTAAGTCGACACTACCTGAGTAAAACTCGTATCCGGCAGGTGCGTTGAACGCCATCGGACAACTACCGCCTGTAGTAGAGCCGGAACATGTCTGGCTCGCGGAATAAGAATCGAAAACACTACTTGAGTTGCTTTCGCTTTCCACAAGCATGTTTCCGTAATACATGTAAACCGTTGTATTGCCTGCGCTTATTTCAGGCAGTCTTATCCAGATTTTTGTTTGTGTGGTATTACAATTACCTTCTAAGTAGTACGGAATCTCTTTTTCTTCACCGTTAGTCATATTTATCCATGTAAATCTAATATCTTTACACGTAGAATTCATTTTACTCGCGGATATTAAATTCTGTGTATCGACAGTAAGATTAACCTGGAAATCGGTTAGTGTTTGAGAATTGTTTATTATCATGGGTTTTCTGTAAAGATAACATTTTCCTTCGATATACCAACAGAAATCTATACTTAATTTATTACTAACACTAGCATTTTCACTCTGATTTATTCCGGATTTTGTTGCAAAATAATCTTGCCATAGCGTTGCGTTTACAGTAAAACTTATGCTGCTCCATCCTATCCTTCCCGCGGTGTCATTGGCATAAACATAAAGTTCATTTGTTCCTGGCTTTGCTGCTATGCTTGTGTTTGGTGTGAACGTTTCATTCGCCTTACCGTTTATCGAGAACCACCATGTATCAATTGGTTTATTCGAAACAACTTCCAAAGGTATGTAGTTTGTAGTGCTATAAGTCTTTGATTGAGGTGAGAGTATATCTATGACAGGAGCCGTAGTAGATATTCTCACACTTCTTAATCCACTCGCGCTCCAATGGTTATAGGAATCGTTAGCATATACGCGATAATAGTAAGTTCCGTCATTTAAGTCTGTCACATTAAACCAGAAACTTCTCGATGTTAATGTGTTCATAGTGTAGTTTACTACCGTGCCATTAGTATAATTCCATTCAAGAAAAGCAATACTTGTGTCTTCATTTGTTGTAATATTAACATAAGTCCAGTTGTAGTCGAGAGCCTGGTTATCATCAGGTGTAGGTGAAACGAATGTTATTACCGGTCCTTGGGTATCTATTGTAAATAATACACCGGAAGAATTGACATTGTTTCCAGTATCGTTAGCGTAAATAACCAGAGAATGCGTTCCGTCAACAAGATTTACGAGCGTGAAGTTTTCGCAGTTTGTAAGATACACATTTTCTCCGCCATCGAGTTTATACCAGCATGTATCCACACCTAAATTATCTGTGACTGTGTAATTAACATTTATCGTATTTGTTAGATATGTAGCACCATCCTCTGGCGAAACTATAGTTATCACCGGCGCCTGCGTATCAACGGTAAAGAATTGCTCCGCATAGCCTACATTTCCCGCGCTGTCGTTAGCGTAAACCCTAACCTTGTGGGAACCATCGCTAAGCGATGTCAAAGTTGTGTTTTCGCAGTTCGGTA
>WAOA01000019.1 GCA_015521535.1 Candidatus Aenigmatarchaeota archaeon
ACTGAGCTACCGGGGCATGGAGTAGAATTTGACGGAATTATTTAAAAATCTTTCTAAGGTAGGAAATCCTGAGTTTCTATCTTTGTTGGAAGATAAGTTTCTGTAACGAATCTCAAACCCTTTCCCGAAAGCGCCTCTAACTCTGCTTTTATCCCGCGTTTTATCATTAATTTCAACTCATGTTGCCATTTCGGATGCTTAAACCATTCATACTTCATCATTTCCTTTGCACGTTTTATATCTACTTCTTTGGCCTTTATAGTCCAATTTTTCAAATCAAATTTGTCTATGTCGCTAATTGTAAGACCTATGAATTTCGCAGATGGCGTGCCTATTCTATCCGAGATGTGAGCCAAACTCATTGATCCATATTTTATTACCGAATATATATACCATCCATAAGGATCGCTATCTGTAAATACATAGACAGGTAAATCATGTTCCTGCGAGAGGCGTTGAATAAGTCTCCTCGCACCTCTTGCCGCCTGACCTTGTGTAGTTAGTAGAATACATTTATGTTTTTTCCAGAATTTATCTTCGTGCAGCCTTTCAAAAGCAGCGTTTTTCTCTACAACAAGAATAAATTCACCCTTTACTTTTTTGAAAACCAAATCTTCTACATTACTCGGTATCGCCCAGCCTCCGGAGCCAAGTTTAGACCAATCTATAGTATCTCCTCTATCTTCTATTATTACATTACCAACTACCCTTCCGCGCACATCTGCGTTAAGATGCAATTGTTCTCTTAAAACGTTTAATGTAACTTCAAGGTCTACAACAATAGGATCGCTTTCAGTTTGTTCATCAAATGTATTTTCTTTAGAATTTGGAAGAGTTCTCTTGAGATTATAGAACATATCTCGCAAACTTGCATGAATACCTTCGTCTATAAGACTTTTACAGAAACTTGCTATAAGTAGTGTTTGCATAAACTTTTTGGCATGTGCAACATGGAAAAAATATCTCTTTGCAACTTTATCTCCTAATTGCAATGTATCTCCGGAAAAAATTACATTTGAAAGGCCTCTTACCGGTATCTCAATATGCGGATTTTCACCTTTTTTTATTTCTTCCAGTATTTCTTTTCCCAATTCTTTCAACTTTTTTGCAACCTCTCTTCTCTTCAAGTTTTTTCACCTTTTTCTTCTTTCATAACATTCTTATTAGCAAGTATTTCCAAACTTTTAAAAATTTCCTTTTCTTTTTCTCCTGTTAAAACAGATAACGAATGTGCAACCTCTGGAATGTATCTTTCAAATAATTTTCTTCTTAATTCTTTTTCTTGTAATTTTCTTTTCTTTCTAAGATACGCTGCAAGCTTTCGTCCACATTCTTGCAAAGCAAGTTTTATTTCCTTTATTATCTCAGGATAACTTGCTATGGCTTCTTTAGATTCGCTTGTGTAAGGAATCCATACAGAAGCGATATGAACAGCGATAACTATTGGGCCAGTAGGCATGTTGCCTTCGCGTGAAATATGATAGTTTGGCCAATTCACCTGTTGCACAGATTTTGTTATTGCACATGCACTTGCCTGATAAAGAAGCGGGACGCGATTGGCAAATCTTAGTATCTGAGCGGGACCTTCTTTGCTTATTTCTCCTCCCCATGCTATACATGCTTCAACCTTGAACGGATTACCGCGGTAAACGGTTGCTGGCCTTGAAACCGCGACAGCGAATTCGGGATTAACGACCTGCTGCACTCCTTTTTCAAATTCTTCTTCACCTAAGGGAGATAAACAATTCAAGGGCGGTGCTATGAATTTTGTTTCTTGTATTACGCGATATAGTTTTTCTATTTCTTTATGCGTTAGTTCACGCGGCTTTGCCTCTGGCTTAACACCTGCTTTTCTGCATATTTTCACAGCGGTGTCTCTCCCTATTCTTGAAAAATCTGTTGTTAGAAAACTCGCGATAGTTCGCGAACTTGTGATTTTTAACATTCTTTCAAAAATTCCAAACTCTACGCCGTGAGGATGCGGCTTTATCGTTTTGGGCAGCGGCGGAAGGTGATTAACCACACGCTTAAATTCTATTTTATTCCCTTCTGGAGTGTAATAAATAATGTGCGCATGCGGATTAATTATGGCGGTTTCCCTTAGATATTCATCTATAGACTGATGTCTTCGCGTGTATTTTCCCTCTATTTCAAGTTCTATTCTTACACCATGTTCCCTGAACTTTTCTTTCTCTTCTTCTTTAATTATCACGGGTTCGTTTTTTAAAATATCTATTTTAAGATGACAAACATATGCTGGCTCTTTCGGAGAAGTTCTCGATGTTATAATCGCTGGTTTACCTGTTGTGAGTTGAGCATATAGCACGGCTGCGCTTATTCCTATTCCTTGTTGTCCTCGACTCTGCCTACCAAGATGAAATTTACTTCCAAACAAAAGTTTTCCAAATACACTAGGAACTTTTTCCTTAACTATTCCAGGTCCGTTGTCTTCAATGACAACGCGAAATCTGTTCTCTTCGAGTTTTTTCACCTTAATTATAATTTCTGGAAGAATTCTTGCTTCTTCGCATGCATCTAGCGAATTGTCTACTGCTTCCTTAACAACCATTAACAAAGCCTTTGAAGGATTATCAAAACCTAAAAGATGGCGATTCTTCTCGAAAAATTCCGCTACACTTATTTCTTTCATAGATTTTGCGATTTTCTCAGCAGTATTTTTCATTCCAATACACCTTCTCTGCGTAGTTTTTCAAAGTATTTATACATGGTTGAATGTTTTTTTCCGCTTATAAGCATTTCTATCGCGGTTCTCGCGATTTCTATTTTGTCTATAGGCCCTATTATGCTTATCGTTTTTCCGTAAATCGAAAGTTTACATTTAGTATACCTTTCTATGTTTCTTTTCACCAGGCCGTTTTTTCCTATAATTCTCGCTCTTATTCTATACCTTGCGTTCTCGTTACCTGGGATTTCTATTATTTCTAAAACATTGTTTTCTTCGAGTAAAAGTAAAGCCTCTTCTTTATCGAAACCACGGCCTATTGCTTTTATTATGTTAACACATTGATACGCTTCTAGACCTTCTCCGATAACTTCTATTTCGTTTCCGTTTTTTCGAATCTCTACTTTCAACCTTTCTTTTAACAGGTCTATGAAATCATTTGTAAGTATTTTTTCTCTTTCTTTTGGAATTACAACCGAATATATCATTCCACCACTTTTCGGTATATTTCTTCTACGTTTACTTCTATCCCGTAGCGGGCGAAGTCCTTGCAAACGTTTTGTATATCTCTTTTGAGCAAATATTCTGCGTTTGCATGACTCGTAAGTACGCCCTGTGAAAAGTCAATGAAATACACTTTGTTTTTATGCCATAGCATGTTGTAAAATGAAAGATCTCCATGAATAATATTTGCTTTATAGAGTAAACGTATGTATTTAATAACATCTTTAAATATTTTTTCGGGTTCTTGGAGCGTTATATCGCATAGCCGCGGTGCGGGAGTAAAGTCATGACCAAGAAATTCCATTATAAGAACATTATTTAACTGTGCTATAGGCTTGGGTGAAGGAACACCTGCTTTGTGTGCTACGGAAAGGTTCTTAAATTCCTTTTTGCACCATGCGTAAATTATACCTCTACGCGTGCGCTTTATCCTATAAAATCTTGGATCTCCTTCCAAATAAGGCCATATCCTTTTAAAATTTCCCGCTTCTACAGCATGAACTTTTATAGCAACTTTTTCTCCATCCTTTTTTTCTCCTATTAGAATAGAAGATTCCTTACCTTGTTTTACGAAACCGTATAATATTTCGAAATGTCCTTTGTTTGAAAGTTTATATAGAGTAAATAAAGTTTTTTCATCGAGCACACCCGCGAATACCTTGCGCTGCTCGTAATCCTTGAATTTTTTTCTTATTTCCCACATAGATTAAATTAATATTCGATATCTATATTAATATGAGTTGATGCATAATTGAAATTTTAGGTTAGAAAGAAATCAACTTAAATCTCTAAATTTTTAAGATATCCTTTCTTCTTCAGGTAATTTGCCTGCGTTGGTGTGTACTTCCAGATTATATCGCATTTCTTATCTCCTTCTACAACCCAAGGCTTTACTAATACGAGGTCTCCTATTCTTACCCATATCCTTTTTCTCATCTTTCCTATTAATCTCCCTATTCTTACTTTTCCGTCATCGCATTCCACGCGCATTCTTCCTTCACCAAGCATCTCGCTAACAACCGCGAACATCTCGCCTTCTTCAGGCATTCTTGTTCTTGCTATTTCTTCTTCCTCTGAAATTGGTTTATCAATCCTTTTCATTTTTTCTCACCGATATATAATTCCTGTAAACCCTTTTTCCGTCTTTAACTGTTACCAGTTTATACGATTTTTTAATTCTAACGTTTTTAAATATTCTTTTTATTTTCCTCACAAAGGAATTTGCATCTGATTTCTTTATAAAATGAATATTTGGGCCGTGTTTTGTTAATTTAACGAAGTGTAAATAGCGTATAGGTAATTTATCCAACTCTTCTTCTGAAAAATTTCTCAGTTGCACAACACTTTCATAGTAACCAGAGGAAAGCCTTGAGCAGTGAATGCAGATTTCCTTTTTGATACTAAAAGAAAAATTTATCTCTCCTTTCGATGTGAAAGCAATTTTTTTATCAAAATCTATTTTTTTCGCTTTTAATCTTTTTTTAATAAAGTTTTCAATTTGTACTTCTCTCCAAAGTTTCCCGTCTTTTACGCGATGACATTTAGGGCAGTAAGCAACTTCTAAATAAAAAGATTTGTTTTTTTCCTTTACACAGTTTCTGCAAAGACCTTCTATAAGATTTTCAGTTTTTTTACCGCATTTATAGCAAAATTTTCTCATAAAATTAGATAAGGATAAATTTTTATATACCTCTTCGCAAAAAGAAGTTGAGGTGTAATAAATGGTGGAAGTTGATAAAGACACATGCATTGGATGCGGAACCTGTGTGGCGCTTTGTCAAGAGGTGTTCGAGTTAGGCAGTGATGGAAAGGCTCATGTGAAAGAAGGTGCCGATACGAGTGTAGAATGCGTTAAAGAAGCTGCAGAAGCGTGTCCTGTACAAGCGATAAAAGTTTAGAAGTTCTTGATTTTTTTAAACATTTTTTCCGTTTCCCTTTCTGTTAAACATATAAGCGGATTTAGCACTAACCTTTTCTGCGAATAAATAACCATGCTTGTGCTTCCGTGAACCAGGGGATATTTTTTTAGTTTTTTCAGAACTTCTCCGAGATTTTCTTCTTTTTCGTAGATTATTTTAATTCTCCCTCCAATATGCCATTTTTCAAGAATGTTTGCATATTCTTCCGAATCTGTAATCACGATAAGTTCACAACCTCTTTTCATTATCAGCCAACCTGCAACCACATCTTGCGGTGTATACGCCAAGGATATAACCCTTCCTCCAGTTCCCAAAGGCAAGCCCCCTATCGCTTTAACCTTTTCCGTGAAAATGTACGTTCTTCTTGAGCGGCACTCAATAAAAATCTCTACATCCGGATTAGTAAGATCTACCGGCGCGCTAGTTACTCTTTTTATTGCTGCTCCTACCTCTTCTGCTATGGCGCGGAGTGAGAACTTTCTATGTCTACCAGCCACCCTTACGCGAAGCGCGAAAGATTTGTTTTCATTTAATTTGAAATTCTCCACAGCGAGATCACATGCCAGAAGCCTTATTTCATCTATACCAGAAAACGTTACCCATGCGGGCGAGAGAGAACTAAGACCGAAAATATTTTTTAGAATTTTCTCTGCTCTTTGAATTTCGTCAGTATAAATAAATATTCTGTTTGGATTTATTTCTATTCTAAATTTAATATTTTCTCTATTGAGCGCTTTTTTTACGTTTTTAATAAGGGTTTCGAAAAATCTACTCCTTACATACTCGGATTTTAACGATACCTCGCCGCTAACCCTTAAAAGTAAACAATCTGGTTTTTTCATAAAGATTATATTAAACAAAGAGAATTAAAAAGTTGAAAAAACAATGGTGGACCCGGGGGGATTCGAACCCCCGCTCCCCGCCTTTTCC
>WAOA01000020.1 GCA_015521535.1 Candidatus Aenigmatarchaeota archaeon
GATTTTCCGTGAAAAATACGGTATAGGTTATACTCTTTTCTTCGGATACAATAAACTTTATCCTGAGAATGAAGCCGCTATCTCTCTTCTTGTTCCGGGTTTCGAAAAAGAAAAATCAAAAGAACTAAAACTCGCTATCCGTGAACTTTTCGAAACTCTGAAAAAAGAAAATCTTGAAGAATATTACAAAGGTAGAAAAAGAATGCTGAAACTCAAATATGAAAAAACAAGAATAAATATTTTTGAAAGACTTTATGAAAGTTATAAAATGATTCTACTTTGTAACGAAAATTATGACAGATTTATGAAAAAAGTATTTTCGCTTGATCCGGAAGAAATAATAGAATTCGCCTTAAAACTGAAACGGGGAAAGGAAGTTGTTATTCGTCCAAGTAAGTAATTTATTAACCCTTCGATTTTTTCTTAAACTCATTTAACAACTTCGGCACGCTTATACTTTTTCCGCAGGCGTTGCACTTTACTCTAAAAGGCCTTTTCCATTCTTTTTCTTCATAACCGTAATATCCGCAATGCGGACAAATGTATTCACATCTTGCGATTTTTTCGCCTTTTAATACGAGAACGCGGATTTTACCGTTATTCTCTAATGTGCGTAAAGTATGATAAGCACAGTCTTTCGGTTTTATTTTACTTTCTTTAATGAAGTTCGCTATTTTATCGAACATTCTTTACACCGCTCTTCTATAGTTTACAATTTCGGTATAGTTTTTCAAAAGTTTTATTAAATTTTTATATTCGGGTTTTAAATATCTAACTATCATTTTAATATTTTCCTCTCTTTCATCCCTTTCTTTTAAAACTCTTCTAAGTTCTGAAAGTGTTTGCGGAATATCCTTAATATCATAAAACTCCATAATTTCCTTTAAACACAGAAACCTTTCCGGCTTTTTGGTAATACTGTAAAATTTTAAATAATCTTTAAACTTTTGGCAAATTTCTTCTTTAGGGACAGGTAAATTATAACTCATAATTTTGAAATAAAGATGAAAATTTAAAAATCTGAATCTAGTTCTTTAACCATGTGTATGCTTAGTTTTTCATAACCCATTTTTTCGTAAAAATTTTGCGCTGGATTCTTGGCGTAGACTTCGAGACAGAGTTTATTAATTCCTTTTTCTTTAAACCATTCTTCCGCTTTTTCAAGCAAACTCTTTCCTATACCAAAACCATGATAATTTATCTCGACGAACAAATCGCAAATATACCCAAACTTTTGTGTTTTCCAGTAATTTTTGCTTCTTCTTGCTATCCATCCGAAAATATAACCTACAATTTTATTTTCAATCTCTGCAACAAAAAGAAAAGTGTTTTCGCTCTTAAGTTTTCTCTCCATCCACCCTATAAGTTTTTCTACAGTTTCTTCCGCTTCCTTCAAATCTTTGTCAAATTCTCTTTCGTATTTTCTCAGAGAAAAAATAAGGTGTTTTATTTTTACAGGTTCCCTAATTTCCCTTATTTTTATCTTCTCCGAAAACGCCATGTATTTAATTAAAATTTTCTTAAAAAAAATCTTTTCGGAAAAGACCAACTATTCATTATTTTAACGTATAAATTTTTCCATAAAGAAAAACATTTATAAACCTTTTCGGAATAAGAAACTCTATGCTTTACCAGTATATTCGCGAGACGTGGCAAAGAATAAAGGAATTGAGAAAAGAACGCGCCGTCAAATGGGCGAAAGAGCCTGTGATTGTAAGAGTGGAAAAACCAACGCGCTTAGACAGAGCAAGGTCTCTCGGTTATAAAGCAAAACAGGGCTACGTTGTTGTACGTGTACGCGTTAAGAAAGGTACGAGAAAACGAGAAAAACCTAGCGGCGGGAGAAAACCTAGTAAAGCGGGATTGACAAAAATAAAATCCAAAGTTAGTCTGCAGCGTGTTGCAGAAATGCGTGCCGCTAGGAGGTATCCTAACTTAGAGGTGCTAAATTCTTACTACGTCGGAGAGAGTGGTAAATATAAATGGTACGAGGTAATTTTAGTAGATCCCAACCATCCTGTGATACAAAATGATCCGAAAATAAATTGGATATGTAGACCAGCAAACAGAGGAAGAGCGTTTCGCGGACTAACGAGCGCCGGAAAAAAGGGCAGGGGTCTTAGAAAATAATTTTTTATCGAATTTCTGCTGTTTTTAAATTTCTATAACCTAAATATTTTTTATGGCATACTACGATCTTCACGTGCATTCAGATATATGCGAAGGGGAAAGTAAAACAGAAGAATTAGCGCTCCGTGCTAAAGAATTCGGATGGCACGGAATATGCTTAGTAGAACGCATACATGCAGGAGATAAACTAAAAATAAATCAAGAAGACTTGCGCGAAATTTCAGAAAAAATAGGAATAAATATTTTTCACGGAGTTGAAATAATACCTGAAAATGTAAAAGAGTTGAAAAAAATTTTGAAGAGCGTTAGAGAAAAAGCGCTTGTAGTAACAGTTCACGGCGGGAATTACGAGATCAATCGCGCAGCGTGCGAGGATTCAAGAGTAGATATCCTTTCTCATCCAGAACTGGATAGAAATGATAACGGATTGGATGAATACTGCCTTAAAAAGGCCAGGGAGAATGAAGTATGTATAGAGTTGAGTTTCAGGCATATTTTACATTCCCATGGCGTGCATCGCGTAAGAATGCTGCAAAACATCGCTGAAAACATAAGATTGTGCAGCGAACTTGGTGTTAATATGATTTTAACTTCCGATGCGAAAAGTATTTGGGATATTCGCGACCCACGAGCTTTGGCATCGTTCGCAAATGTTTTAGGAATGGAGTTGGGAAAAGCGATAAAATGTGTTTCCGAAATTCCAGAATACCTTATAAATAAAAATTCCGAAATCCTTTCAGGAAAAAAACCCGTAAAAGGGGTGGAAGTGGTAGAAGATGAAGGTTAAGCCGAAAATACTTTCGCCTACTTTAAGGATTAGAAAGCGTTATGTAGTTTTTCAGGTATTCGCAGAAGAGAAACTTGCATTTGAAGAAATTTCTCATGCTTTACGCGCATCTTTATTGGAATTCGCTGGTGAACTAAATACCGCGCTTTCGCGAATATGGATAATGAAGGATTTATGGAATAAGGAAAAACAAATAGGCGTGCTAAAGTGCGTGCATACTTCAGTTGAACTCGTAAGGGCGAGTATGATTCTTATAAATCGTATAGGCGATGTGCGCATATCTTTTCGAATTTTAGGTGTTTCAGGAACGTTAAAATCTGCGAAAAGAAAGTTTATGGACCAGAGAACGCTGGAAGAATTTGAAAGGGAGTAAAAAATCCTGTCTTGATAACATGAATTAACCAAAAAATCGCAAAAAGGAAGCGAAAACTTGCGCGTGTATATCTTACCGCACGTAAAAAACGACATTTGTAGTTAATTTTTTTCTCTGTGAGTTTCTGCTCTTATTCAAACACGCCTTCGGTAAAAAACAAAAAGTTTATAAATCTCTTTTTTCGTAAGTTTTAACCATGTATTGGATTGTAAGCGTTGAAGATGATATTCGCGTACCGCCGGAAAAACTAAATTTAGAACCTGAAAAGGCTGTGAAAGAAAGTATAGCAGAAGCGTATGAAGGCAAGATAGAATCCAAAGTAGGGGTATTTCTTGCTGTAAAGGAAATAGAAGAAATAGGTGAAGGTATAGTACTACCAGGAGATGCAGGCGTTCATTTTCCATGTAAGTTCAAAATGCTTGTGTGGAAGCCTGTAGAAAAAGAAATTATAGAGGGAGAAGTTGTTGATATAACGGAATTTGGTGTGTTTATAAGAATAGGCACAGTAGACGGTCTCGTTCATATTTCACAAATAATGGATGACTACGTGAGTTATGATGAGAAAAACTCTATGCTCGTAGGAAGAAACAGTAAAAGAACTCTTAAAGAAGGTGATGCGGTGCGAGCAAGAGTTATATCTATAAATCTTAAAGAAGAAAATAAAGTCGGTCTTACAATGCGTCAACCTTATTTAGGCGCTTTATCATGGATAGAAAAGGAGTTGAAGAAGAATGAGTGAAAGTGCATGTAGGATATGTAAAAGAATAGTTAAGGGAAATATGTGTCCTGTTTGCAAATCCACAGATGTCTCCAAATCATGGAAGAGTTTGTTAATTATTTTGGATTCTGATTCAGAGTTTGCAAAAGCAGTAGGGATAACCGCGCCGGGGAAATACGCGATAAGAGTTAAATAGAATTTTGTTTTTTAAGTTCACTAAATTTTATTTCACCTTCAATTAATTTCCTTATAATGCTTTCCAAGTTCGTTATCTTTATTCTTACCTGTTCTTTTGTATTTCTATCTCTTATTGTTACGGTGTTATCTTCCATAGTTTGATAATCAACTGTTATGCAAAAAGGTGTACCTATCTCATCCTGCCTCGCGTATCTCCTACCTATACTGCCTTTATCATCGTAAAAGCATGCGAACTTTTTCTTTAACGTATTATGGATTTCCTTTGCCTTTTCGTCTAATCCATCTTTCGAAACAAGCGGAAATACCGCAACTTTATATGGCGCTAGTTTAGGATGCAATTTCAAGACTATTCTATCCTCTTCTTCTGTATAAGCATCTATTATAAACGTTAGGAACGCTCTTTCAACACCCTGCGACGGCTCTGCCACAACATAAGGTATTATTTTTTCTTTCGTTTTCTCATCAAAATACCTTAAATCCTTTCCGCTAAATTTCATGTGTTGCGTTAAGTCAAAAGTTGTACGATTCGCCATTCCATGAATTTCCTTCCATCCGAAAGGAAAACGGTATTCTATATCCCATGTATCCAAAGCATAGTGGCTGCGCTCTTCTGGTAAATGCTGCCTAATTCTTAATTTTTCAGGATTCACTCCCAAGTCCATAAACCATTTGTACATAAGAGCGAGCCAGTATCCGTGCCATTTAGTTTTTATTATGTTTTTTTCTAAAATCTCTCTCAAACTCATTTTCTTTACTTTTTCCCCTTTTTGCTGCATTTCCGCGGAGTACACATTCATTTCGAAATTCAGTAATTCTTCGGTTAAATACGGACATTCGTTAACACGATCGGGGTGTACAAAATATTCTATCTCCATTTGTTCGAACTCTCGCAAACGGAAAAGAAAATCCCTCGGTGAGATTTCATTTCTGTATACCCTTCCTATTTGTGCTATACCGAAAGGCGGTCTTAGACGAGAAACTTCCATCACGAGTCTGAAATCCGTGAATATAAGTTGCGCTGTTTCCGGCCTTAGATATGCTATGTGAGCATCGTCTTCCACTGCTCCGACAAACGTTTTGAACATTAGATTGAATGCTTTAGCACTTGTAAGTTCGCCTTTACAATTCGGACATTTTAAATTATGTTTTTTAATAATTTCATTAATCTGTTCAATAGTTATTCCGTCAACGCTTAAACCTATTGCATCTTCTATCAGGTGATCACCTCTAAAGCGCTTATGGCACTTTTTGCATTCAACTAAAGGATCTGTAAAGCTTTCAACATGTCCAGAAGCCTTCCATATCATAGAATGCGTTACCGTGCAGCCGTCTATTCCAACAACATCGTCACGCTGCCTTACAAATGTATTCCACCATTCATCCTTTATATTCTTCTTTAACTCAACTCCTAACGGTCCGAAATCATAGAAACCTGAGAAACCGCCGTAAATTTCGCAACACGGAAACACAAAGCCTTTTCTTTTGCAAAAATTCGCTATTTTTTGTATGAAAGACCTTTTCAATTTTTCATTTTCCAATATTTCATCACCTCTTTCAACTTCAATATATTTGGAGTTTTTATACTTTTAAATTTTGAGAACTTGAAGAATTTAGAAAGCGATAAAATTTTCTTCTATTAAATCCTTTAAATTTTTTCCAAAATATACCTTACTCTTTCCTCCACACTCATAAACGGAACTTCTACAACTCTGTATCCTAATTCTTCATAAACATTTTTTATTTCCCTTTGGATAATTTTTCTTTCATCAGGACTTTCTTTTCTTGCGTTATCGTTTTCGTAAAACGGAAGTTCTTCCAAAAGAAATACGGAATCGTATCTATACTTTTCTGCGGCGAAATAATATTCCTCCGGTACAGGGATACCGGCGACTCTTAGATACGCGATTCCATCGGGAATTCCCCGATCGAGAAAAACTATTTCAGCGTTTTCAGGTATGCTTCGTTCCTGCTCTATTTGCTTTTTAAGAACGAGGTTTTGAAATGCTAATTTATCCTTCCATGGAAGTGCATTGCTTTTGATTTTTTCCTGTTCTTCTATAACCGCTCTCGCTGCTTCTGGGAGCGTATGATATCCTAGTTCTTTTAAATTTTCGATAACGCTCGTTTTTCCTGTGCATTGCGCACCTGTAATGACAACTTTCAACATTAAAAAATTTTTATATTTAGAAAACTTTTTAAAGACTAATACATAACAATTTTCACGGTGATAAAATGGATATAAGGAATGTAGAGCCGACGAAATTGGTAAATGAACTGGCAAACGAACTGGAAAAAATAGATGTTATTAAATATCCTTATAAAATTCCGATTAAGTCTGGAGTATGCTGCGAACGTCCGTTTCAACAGAAAAACTTCTGGTATTTGAGATGCGCCGCTATAATGCGACAGTTGTACCTCAAAGGTCCTTTGGGTGTTTCGAGATTGAGAACATATTTCGGAAAAAGAAAACGCCGGGGTCACGCGCCTGCTAAAAGTATGAAAGCAGGCGGTAAGTTTATCAGAACCATGCTCCAACAATTGGAAAGCGCAGGACTTGTTAAATATGTAGAAAGACCCAAAAAAGGTAGGGTGCTTACTCCACAAGGGGTTTCACTTATTCATAAGGTTGCTAAAAGACTAGCAAAAGGTGCATGAAATGAATGAAGAGCAGCAAAAGGTATTGGCAGAAGCCATGAAACAGGAAATACTCCGAAAAATCCTGAGTAAAGAAGCCAAGGAGCGCTTAGGAAGAGTAAGACTTGCTAATCCCGCGTTTGCAACTCAGTTGGAAATGTATTTATTGCAACTTTACCAAATGGGTCAGATTAAAAAAACTATTGATGATGCTACTTTAAAAAAACTTCTTAGTTCCCTGATACAGAAAAAGGATAGAAAAATAAAAATAATCAAAAAGTAGGTGGTGTTATGCTCAGAAATCTCGCGAAAAAATTAAGGTTGATAGCCGCTCGCCGCAAGCCCGCGCCGAGATGGGCGGATTTACGCAAATATGGCAAGCGCGCAAGAAGCAGAAGGATTCGTGTTTCTTTAAAGCATTGGAGAAGGGGTAGACTCAAAAGGTGAAAATAATGGAAAAGGAAAATAGTAAGAATAACAGGTGAATAATATGGAGAGGATTTATACCATACCTTTAAGAAAAGTCTTTCGCGCACCGCGCACTAAGCGTGCTAAAAAGGCGATAACACTGATACGCGAATTTCTAAAAAGGCATATGAAGTGCGAGGAAATAGTTATAGGTAAAAGTTTGAACAAAACCATTTGGGCGCGTGGTATTCAGAAACCGCCAAGAAAAGTTAGAATTCATGCTTTAAAGCATGATGGCAAAGTTTACGCAGAACTCCTCGGCGTGGACATAAAACTACCAGAGAAAAAGAAAGTTGAAAAAGAAGTTAAGAAAGAAGAGAAAGAAAGTAAAGTTTCTGAGGAAGAGGAAAAGACCGAGAAAAAAGAGGAAAAGGTTGAAGAAGTAAAAGAGGAGAAAAGTAAAGAAGAAGCACAGATTAAAAAGACTAAAAAAGTCGGAAAAGCGAAAAAGAAAGAAGAGGAGAATAAAAAAGAGGAGAAAAATTCTGAATCTGAAAATGCTAATGAAGGTAAAAAAGTTTAAAACACTCTTTTCTTTTTCTTTTCCGCTTCTCTCTTCTTCATTTCTCTGTGAAGTCTTTTCAACTTCCTTTCAACTTCCTTCGCCGCTTCTGGGTTATTTCCAACACCACAGGTATTTCCTACGCCTATAAGAAGGATTTTCTCTTTTTTAGAATTCATTTTAAGAAGGTTTTCAATCCTTTTTATCACAGTATTCGCGCTTTTCATTATTTCCGGTGTCATCGGTTTTAGCGCCTCTTCATTAGATTGTTTAATTATAACAGCGTCTAATCTTATTCCTTTTTTAGATGCAATTTCTTCTATTTCGTATCTTTCAACTCCTATACCGCCCATCGCTACGCCTGTACCTTCTGCAACGCTTCCTGTTTTTTCGCCCTCAAGTTTTAACGCAGCATCTACTGTAATTATCCTATCTATTTTATTTCTTTTAAGAAACTTATTCAAGAATTTTCCGGGATAGCCGGTAGTCGCACCCGGGCCGAGTGCTTTAGCAACGAAGATTTTTTTACCGCCTATTTCTCCTTCAGCAACTACAAATTCTTCTTCTTTATATATTTTATGTTTATTTTTCATTAATTTTGCTGTAACCAACGGGCCTATAGAATCTCCTATCGGTATTTCTTTTAAGAAAGCGTCCGTTGCGCTAACACTGGCTTCGAGAATTTTCTTAATCATCGGTATCTGCATTTGAATCAAAAGTGCTATCTGTAAGTTCTTATACTTTTTAGTAAGTTCAAGATAGTGCCTTACTATTTTCGCTATTTGCCTCGATGTTATCGCTCCACCTATCGCTGATTTTAAGTCCATTTCTTTTGTACGCGAGATTCCCGGATAAATGTAGCGGACAAATTCCCTTAATCGCGTCTCAGAATTGCGTACTATATGATCTATTTTCTTAACGATTCCGTACGGATCAAGGTTCACTGGAAGTATGGAAAAAAAGTCGAGAAAATTCGAGATTTCGTCTTTTTCTTTTTTGGTTCTTTTGGGAAGAACTCTTAATAGCATTAACTCCGCTTTCTTAGCAAGGGCTTCCATTTCCAAAACTTCCTTTTCAAGATTCCATATTACCTGCTGAAGCATGAGTCGTGGACCTATCCATATGAATATCCAAAGAAATAATATCCATAGCAATGTTGAAAGCCAATCCCCTGTACCGAAAAACATGATAAAAATTTAAAACAGAGATTTAAATAATTTTATTTGGAGGGAGGAAATTGTTCTGAATTTCGAAATATGTTATTAATACGAAGCAATTACAAGGTGGGAACAACGAGCCTTTTAGGTATTACAAAGTACGCTTACTGATTAATATCCTTTCCATGGATTTAAGAGAGCATCTAACACCAAAACCAAATTTTTAAGTCTTTCTTGAAACTAAACTTTGATTTATGATAGACGTTCACTGTCATCTGGAACAAAAAGATTTTGCAAAAGATTTGGATAGCGCGATTGAAAGAGCGAGAAAAGTTGGAATAAAAGCGTTAATCACTTGTTGTGCAAATCCAAAAGATTTTGAAAGAAGTTTGGAAATCGCTGAAAAGTACAAAAATTATGTTTTTCTTACAGGCAGCGTTCATCCAATTCACGTGCCAGAATTTACGGATGAAGAGATTTCAGAATTTTTGGAAAAACTCAAAGATCTTAAGAAAAGAAAAATGCTCATTGGCATAGGAGAAACGGGTCTGGATTATTACTGGGTTAAAGATGAAAGGCAAAGGGAAAGACAAAAGCAGGTTTTTCTCTTGCACATTGAACTCGCGAAAAAATTAAAACTGCCCTTAATAGTACACAGCAGAGAATCTAACAGCGATACAGCAAAAATTTTAGAAACCGTGGGTTATGAAAAAGTTCTCTGGCATTTTTTCGGTGATAAATCGCTTACTGAATGGCTGATCGAAAATGGTTATAAAGCGAGTTTCAACACGCTATTACTAAAAAGCAAGACGCATAAAAAGATAGTGAAAAAACTTCCTTTAGAACAAATTTTACTCGAAACAGATGCTCCCTGGCTTGGTTTTGGAAAGAGAAACGAGCCAAGTGCGATAGTAAAAGTTGCTGAAAGGATAGGTGAGATAAAG
Organism: Candidatus Aenigmatarchaeota archaeon; assembly: GCA_015521535.1. GTDB lineage: Archaea > Aenigmatarchaeota > Aenigmatarchaeia > Aenigmatarchaeales > SZUA-1535 > SZUA-1535. The sequence continues at coordinate 9,912 of WAOA01000020.1, forward strand.
AAACTTTCTTTTGAAGAAGTTTGGCAAGTCTGTGGAGAAAATGCTAAAAAGTTCTTTGGATTAAAAATATAAAAACATATTTCAAAACCACCGCGATAAAGAGCTCTGCGCTTCTTTACTTTGTTCCAAAATTTTCACGTGTTTTTCCACACGCTCATAAGAAAATTCGAATTCATCCACTAAAATTTTTATTATTTTTTCCTTATCCGGCGCGGTGAACTTGATTTCTTTAACTTTTTCGCAAGGTGGATTAAGGAAAAAGTCAAAAATATCGCGTGCCTCCACTGGTTCAATTCCCTGTTCCTTGAACTGTTTTTCCCAGTCTATTTTTTTCAAGAGTTTGTCAAGAGTTTCACATTCCTTCACAACTTCCAAAGCCCTTTTTGGACCGTAACCTTTTATTCCAGGATTATAATCTGTTCCGATAATCATACCAAGTATAATTAATTGCTCTCTTGAAATCTTCAACTCTTTAAGAACTTTTTCAAGTTCGATGATTTCAGGTTTTATCTCTATGTAAACTTCCTTTCTGGGAACCTTTCTTCTTCCTGTTATGGAAAGATTCCTAACAAGCACGGGTGAGCCGAAAAGTAATGAATCATAATCTTGTGAGCCTGCTGCATAAACGTTACCTGATTTTGCAAGACATGCGCACTGCGCTTCACCTTCACTCGGCGCCTGTATCCAAGGAATACCCATCGCGGTTAGCAATTCCTTTGTCTGCTCTACCATTTCTTCTGTTAGCACTGCCGTTGCTTGCGCTGTAATGCGTATTTCCTCTTTATCTCCTACTTTCTTGGCCATTTCAAAGCGTGCAAGCATTTCTTCTTTGGTTTTTCTTCTTTCTTCTTGCGTTCTTTCTTTAAATCTTGGTACTTCCCCGTCGAAAACATAGACAGGTCGAATGCCCTTTTCCATAAGATTTATCGTACGATAAAAAATGCCTGATAAATGCGAAGTTACTCTTCTCTTTGAGTCGCGAAGCGGCTCACCTGTTTCGCGATCGCGAATTATGCTGAGAAATTGATAAAGTGTGTTAAAAGCATCTATTGCTATGCGCTTTCCCGAAAGTTCTTCAAGTTCCACCTCCTTTCTCGGAACTATTTCGCGAAGATGTACACCCATAAAGAGATTTATACTTTATATGTTCTTAAACATTACTTTTTCAGGTTTCGTTAACTTATTACTGACAGGATGAAAAATAAATTTATTGTATTCCAGAAATCTCTTCACAACTGAAATGTAAGCCTTGTTTGTATGATAAGAATACTTTCTTAATTTTATTTCTTCGATAAGTTTATCAATTAATTTGTATCTCTCCTCTCGGTGCTGTCCTAATAAACAGAGATAAAAATAAATCCCACCTCCTCTGAATTTTATTTTACACCTTTAAATGAAAAAAGAGGAGGTGGGAACACACATGCTAGATA
>WAOA01000021.1 GCA_015521535.1 Candidatus Aenigmatarchaeota archaeon
TTATTACAGTGTAATACTCTATTAAGCGTAAACCGCCCTTTCAAATGGCTTTGGCGTTAATAAATTTTCTAATTCTCATAGTGTTGTGCATAAATGTTCTTTAGCGCTCTTATCCGGACGGGATCATACTAAACAAACGATATCCGTCCAGATAATAACGGAAAAGAAGGTTTAAAATGAATTGGCCGAGGCAGACTTTTCTAGCGCTATAATTGCAGCATGCATGGGCTTTCGCCCGCTCGTAACGGCTTTTATCTTAAATTCGCGGTTATCCGGACCGAATCTGTACTATAAACATCAATTTTATAAGCTATTAATAATCATAAAAATAATTATAAAGTGTCAAAAAGTGATGAAAATGAGAAAAAGCGTTCATATTACATTTTTATTCGAATTTTTACTTTTCTCTGGCGTATTTGCTCTTCAGCCTACAGGAAATGTCGTGGTTTATAATGTGGGTGATATAGGGACAATCCTTGCTAATGAATCGTCTCTGATTTTAAACGATACAGATTTTTCCGTATATAAAAATCCGGAATATCTAAATCTCTCTGTTAAAAATGAAATATCTCCAGGTATATTTAATATTACGGCAAAAGTTTCTTTCATGATAAGTTATACTAACAGTTCTTCGACAGACGTACTTCTTTTAACATACGATTATCCCGGAAACAATTCTGGAATGATTAGAGCGACTTCTGTGAGCGACAACTCAACATATGCAACCTGCGGTATTTCTAATGACGACGGAAATATTGTTGAAATTGTTTGTTCCGATTGGAATACCACACAAGGTAATGAAATATTTGCTGTTGATGTTAATCTAGAATGGAATGTTACAATTTCCAATCTTGCGACCTATCAACTTAGTCAGCCAATTTTAGATTTATCTAATAATGCAACAATTGATTATGTTCAAAACTTTACTGTATATGCACCGTTTCCCCAGAATATCTCGTTGAATGTTACCCTTCCGGATGAAAACGTAACACTAACAGGTGTTTCTGGAAACAGTACGCAGCCTACAAGATTCGGCATGTATATCTGGTTCACGTCATATAACATAGATACAACAGGATCTTCTCCCAAGATAGGTTTAAAGGCCCCTCAAATAGTATATCTTGTAATAAATCAACAACGTACTCAAAACCAAGCCGTTACAGGAGAAAATGTCACGTGGACTACTGTTTATACCGTAGAATATAATAATACATACTTCCAGAATCTCTTGGCGGAAAATCTTCTTTTCATTCACAGTTTACTCCCGGATAGCGATATAAGTGCAGATAATGTTACCATAACAGGTGTGACTGGTACAAAACAAATACCGCTTGCAGGATTTAATGGAGGATATGTAAATGTAAGTTATACCCAATTTGGATATTCTAACAGTTCGCAAATTCAAATTATCGAATGGACTCCTGCACCAACAGTTTCCCCACCTACTTATTCACAAGGAAGTGCACAAGTAGGTCAGCCTGTATGGTGGAATGAAAGTGTAACTGTTAGCAATCCTGCGCAAGAGGTTTATTATAACGTAATGGTTATCATCCCAATTTATCAGGATGCCAATGCATCTTCATTAGGATTGGTTAGCGGTGCTAATGTTGTTGATTACGGAAAAACCGGTCAGACAACATTAAGTTTTAATATATCATCTCTTTCTGCAGGTGCATCAAATATAAAATACGTGTTTAACTTCACAACTCCCGCACCCATACTTACATATAAAACAGGATGGACGCAGAATATTTCTGCGGAATCTACAATAAATACACAATATATTTATGCAACGATAAATATTACAAATCCATCTAAAGTTGTTAATTATACCAATGTGATTTGGAGCATCTCATGTAAATCGAATTATAATTGTAATTTGTCAAATGGTACAGTGAATCTTACAGCAGATTCTTCTCAATTTATAAATATAAGCGCAAGTGGGGATGTTGTCATAACGCTGTGGAACAGTTCATGGATACCGAGTACGGGAACATATTATCAAAATATAACTATTAATGAAACCGATACCGAGATAGCATTTGTGAATCTCACGGTATGGAGTTCCAATTTTGATGATAGTAAAATTACAGCAGGAGAAGAATTCTTTGGTTATTGGAACGGAACAGCATTTATTAAATACAAACTTTCAACCGTAGGGATAACACTTAAATCAGATTGTAACGGCGTTAATCCAACCTATTCAAATATCTCAACTCCAAACGGAACATTTTACATATGTTTCCAAGATACGAACGGAAACGGTAGAGGAGATTACTTTAAAATAAAAATTCCGTCTACTTCTTCATGGGTACTTCAAGTAGGCGGTAATGATGCAACACCTCCTTCGGTTTTGTTGTCATTATCGTCGAACTCTATTGTTTTCGGAGATTACGTAACTATAAATTGGAATGTGAGCGATAACGGAGAAATAGATACAGTAAAAATTACGGTAAATAATACACTGCTATATACAGGATCCCAATCTAATGGTTCATATGTATGGACGCCATCTGCGGTAGGAACATATCAAATAAAATTAGAAGCAAACGATACCGTCGGAAATAATAACTATATGACTAAAATACTTACAGTTTCTAGGATGCTTACATCAATATCCAGAATAATTGAACAAAAAATAACAACAGAAATAACTAATACAAACTTAAGCGCAGTTATTAATTTCATCAATCCGAATGAACCGGTTGTTATAGAGTTTGAAAAGTCGAAGAATATGAATATTTTTGAACTTAATGTTACTGCTAATACAAAGGTAAGTTCGGTTAAAATAACAATAATAAAACTAAAGAAAGTCCCGGTTGCTGAGGTAGCAGGCAAACCGTACGGGTACTTCAGTATAGAAAAAGAAAATCTGAAAGACGATGAAATAACAGAAGCAAAACTAAAATTCCTCGTAGATAAATCCTGGATAATAAATAATAATATAGATCCGAATTCAATCAAGCTTTACAGATGGTCAAATGGCGTGTGGTTAGGTCTTAAAACAGAAAAAATAGGAGAAGATTCAGAGAATCTTTACTTCGAATCCATAACTCCGGGATTCAGTTACTTTGCAATAAGTGGAAAGGAAAAGATCGCAGGACCTGTATGCGGAAATGGTATATGCGAAGAGGGAGAGGGTTACTTAACGTGTCCGCAGGATTGTGAATGCGTTGAAAATTGGGTATGTACGGAATGGAGTGAATGTAAAGAAGGAAAACAAATCAGAACATGTACAGACAAAAATAATTGTGGAACTACTCTTCATAAGCCTTCAGAGGTTAAAGAATGCGAGATACCAGAAGTTGCAGTGTCATCAGAAGAAAAACCTGTTTCAAAACCATCATATAAAACTCTCTATATGTTACTCGTACTGGCAATAGTATTGCTAGCAGGTATATTATTAAACTATAAGAGGGCCTCAAAGAGAGTTAAGAAAAAATCCAAGAAATAATTTTAAAATCAGATTCTATTTTTCTTCCCCCCGAATTTAATTTTTCTTCTCCATTTCCCGTATTTATCTTCTGGCGAAAACTTTGGAGGATGTGCAGAAACAGTTCTATTACCGCATTCAGGACAAATCTCCTGCAAAGTATATCTTGCGCATTTCATACATTTTTTAATTTTCATAATCACACCTTGCTACTCAACCCTTTCCATGGAAAATTCACAGTTTAGTTTTTTACTTTCACTTTTTCCGAAACTTTCAATCATTTTTAGAATTTTCTCCCCTTTTTTCGGATCCTTTTCGCGGAGTTTAAGCAAGTAACTGGGGGCGGCGATATATTTTATTTCGACCCCGTACTTTTTCGCTATCTTTTCCAGGAGTTTTTTAATCCTTTCCACACCGTCTCCTTCAAAACATTTTACATCGAGTTTTGCTTTAAATTCTCTTTCCCTTATTTCTATGGACTTCTCAGCAATTTTTTTTATCATCTCAGCGCAATTCTTTTCTACGCCCTTTTTAATCAATAACTCAGGCTTTTCTAATGCGGTTAAAAATCCCTTATACATCTCCCCGAACTTTTCCTGTAATTTAAATCCTATTTTTTCATAAACTTCGTCAAGCGTTAGATTAAATTCTTTTGCGATAAGTTCGAGCATTTTTTCCGCTTTTTCCTCTCTGCGAAATTCCTGCATTTTTCTTTCAACATCTTTTTTACTAACCCTTTTAAGGCTAAGAGAAATAAAACCTTTCTTTTCATCGACTTGCATTACCACAGCAACAGCAACTTGGCCGGGTTTTACGAAATTTCTTATATCTCGCACCCACTTTCTCGCAACTTCCGAGATATGAATCATTCCTACTTTACCCGGAAATTCAACTAATTCAGCGGAAGCAGAATGCGGGTTAACTTCCTTTATTTTAACCACTACCAGTTCTCCCTTTTCCGGGAAAGCGTAAAACTTCCTTGGCATAAGGAAAGTTGTGAAACAAAGTTTAATAAATTTTATTTGGCACTGTTCGGATAGCATGGAATTACGCAGGCGTATACGCGCCCAGCAACGCGGGGAAAATCTCGTAGTATTTCCACGCGGAAGTGTGTATTCTAGCGTAATTCTTTTGCGAAACGCGAGAAACGCTTATCGAATACATCTTTTTTATTTATACATCTAAAATAGATAGGAAAACACTTAAAGGAATGGTTGGCGGTTTTTTTGAAAACTTGTTTTTTGAAATTACGACGAACTCCTTTAGATTTTTAGGTTGTTTAATGATAAATTTCTCAGCCCATTTAATTTCAAATCCTTTAAGCACCTTCTCATTTAGTATAACATCAACTTCTGAAGAATTTTTCCAGTATCCGAGATTTTCGTCAAGAAGCGTTGTGTTATACTTTTTTGTAAGATATCTCGCTAAGTGCGTTGCGACTAAGGATTCTGCAATTGCGCTTTCTTTGTTTTTAATCCTTACCATGCACCAATTCTCAAAAACATCAAAAAGTAAAGGATCTATAAAATGGATTTTTTTATTTTTACCAAATTTTATTGTTTTTTTGCTGATATCGATGTGATATAATAGTATTAAGGAAAACATCGAGCGTAATAAATGCAAGTAGGCAGAAACAGTTTTCGGAGATTTTATTTCTATCTCTTTTGCTATACCTTCCCAACTTACAGGTGTTTGAAGTTTTTCGAGTAATGATTTTATAATTTCTCTCGCTATGCTATCGCTTCTTTCGGATTTTAAAACCTCCGTCTTTATCCAACTTAGATAAGTTCTTTTTGCTTCCTCTCTGTTCTCCAAACTGAGCGGAAATCCACCGTAATAAAAATATTTCTCGAGAAGTATATTGAGTTCTTTTTTAAAGAGCAACGCGTGTACAGATTTTTCCAGTAGTTCTTTTGCATTGAGTTCTTTTATAGAAGGTATTTTTTCATAAATTTCTGGTTTCATTATTTTTATAAAATCTCTGAACGAAAGCGGTAAAAGTATAAAGTCCTTTCCTTTACCTCTTCTTCCGGGAAAAAGTTCCGCTTGTCTTTTTATGCTTATACTGCTTGAACCAGTTAAAATTAAAACATCTTTAGCAAATTTACCTTTATCTATCATCGATTTTATGCCTCTATACCATTCATCCGGCGATGTGATTTCGTCCAGAAAAATAAACGATTTTTTAATACCGTTTTTATTACGAAATTCAATATAGGTTTCCAACACATCAATAAGTTCCTTATAGTCCTTTAATTCTTCACAGTTAAAATAAAATATGCTTCTTGCTTCTTCTTTCTCAATAAGTTTTTTTATTAACAGTTTTATTGCCGTGGTTTTACCTACCTGCCTCGGACCAAGTATTATGTGAAGGGCGAATGGCGAAAGGTTTATTTCATTTAAAATATTCGGCACCCATCTGTATTTCTTACTTTTCCATGCAACGATATCGTAATCCCCTTCTATAAGAGTTTTATCTTTTCACCACGGATTTTGCTCCACAAGAACTTCAATATCAATATCGGTATTTATAATACCGATATTTATATAATTTTCGGTATTCTGAATACCGATAAATATTATTCTTATAAGAATTAAATGTGTAGCAAGAAGATTATTTAAAATTTACTACTATACGATAATTATGCCTAAATATCATGAAGCAATTTTCCACGACAACTCTCAGGTAAGCGAACAAAGTTTTTCCGAATTATGGAAAAAAGACTGGAGCGAAGCAGAAGTATACCTTGTCATAATAAAATATCTTGGAGCGGCGGAAAAAGAAAGAAAATCAACTAAGCATAAAGCAATAAGAAGAAATGTTGCGAACGAACTGGGATATCTTTCTAATAACTATTTAACCAGAAAACTGCTTCACTTGAAAGAACTCGGTATTGTTTGCTACCGGCGAAAAAGATGGTATTTAACAGAAAAGGGAGAAAGATTATACGAAGCATTATTTATGGAAAATCGGTGAGAAGATGATAACGGAAAGAGATATTGAAAGATGGAAGAAAGATACGCTGGAAGTTTTTGATAAGTTGGGAATTTTTCCGCGTGGAGTACTTGAAGAAGGTGAGAAAATAAAGCCTGTTCTGTGGGAAGAAAGCCCGTACCTTGAGAAAATAGAACAAAGTACGCTTTCACAGTCTGTACCTTCGTCTACTTTTAATACCGAAAATTATTCTACGTTCGGAAAAATAACTGTTCAGGACGCTTCTTATTATGATAAAGTATTCGGAGACGTTACTTACATACCATATGCCGAGCGTTACGGAGATCGTGTAATTATGTTTTATATTTACAAGAAAAATGTTTTTGAAAACGCTTCAACCTTCATAAAATTTCTCGAATTAAAAAATTTCAGCCCGCTTATGATCATAAGAATCAGTAAAAATATTGAATTGATAGGCGAAGATAATTTCCGGGAATATATGAATCAAAGCGGTATGGATCACGAATTTGCGCATTTGTTGGCATTTCTTTGCGGTGACGATTACAAAGAAGATAGAGCGTGCGAAATTCAAATGAGAGTAGCGCGGTACCGCGGCGAAAGCGATGAAAATTGGAATATTGTTGCATATGAAATTCTCCCCTCATTTCTTCTCGCTCATAAATATTATATTCCTCAAAAATATTAAGTTTAAAAACTTCGTAAACAATTAAAACCTATTTAACAAGTTTTTTTGTTTAAAAAATATATTCGGAAACTTTTGAGTAAACACGCGTAAACGGTTTACAGTTATATATAAATACCAGAAAATTGCACTATATTTATATATCGATGAAGTCGTAAGACCGAGAAAAACGTATCTATGTACACCCGTTAAAAAATGAAAAAAGGTGAAGGTATGCAGTTTAGAAGAATTGCGGCTGTTGCGGGCTCTGCCTTGCTTGCCGGAGCAACACTCGCAACAGCAGGATTGGCAGCAACAGTTAACACAGTAGGCGAAATTACAACCAAAATGGGAAATGCGAAAGAAAATTTCCCGATATTTGTAATAGGTGAAAATGCAGCAGCAAGCGACGTTGCAGGAGCGATCGATATAGCAGTAAGATTGGCTGCAAATTATAAAACCCAGGAA
>WAOA01000022.1 GCA_015521535.1 Candidatus Aenigmatarchaeota archaeon
GTATTATACGAAATAGACGGTAATGAAGGAATTATTCCTTTTAGAAAAGACGAAAATAAAAGTTATTGCGGAGTATTCAGCGAAAGAGTAGGGGATGTTCTTACAAAATTAGGTCTTTCTCAACAGTCACAGGAAGAGATTTTCGAAGAAATAGGAATATCTTCTGAAAAAGAAAACTTTTACATTGAAATAAGAAAGAAACCTTTCAGTAAAAAAGAAATTAAAAAGCATTGGTCCAGCGAAGGTCATGTTCCGTTTAATGCATCTGGTGAAAAAATAGAAAAATACCTCGATGCTCTTTCCAAATATAATCTTTCGTTGAAAGACTTGGAAAGATTAAGCAAAAAATTAAGAAAAAAAGAAGTTTCCCTTCCTTTGGATAGCACAGAAGAAGAAAACGAAAAAATAATACACGGGCCGGCTGGAGCGGGTCTCGCTTATGTCTCCTGGAAGATATGGGATAATTATCTATGGCCGAAGTACGGTGAATGGGCCATACCTCTTATAATATTTCCGATCTCCTTTCTCGTGGAAGGTGTGTTCAACTGTTTGGAAGGAATCAAAGGAAGAATGGACAAGAACACTGTAAGAGAAGTATTAGAAGAATATCACATACCTTTGGGAAACGCATCTCCGACAAAAGAAGGCTGGAGAATAAAACTTTAACCCAAAATCTCTCCGCCATCTCCAGGTAGAAGCGAGAGAAATTCGTCGTCAGGAATCTTTTCTATCTTATCTTTATCTTCTGGTAATGCTTTTTGCATAAGTTTGAGTTTTATTTGTTTCACTAATTGCGGTTTAGGTACATCTCCTGGATAAATCGTAAGAAAATATTTACAATGCGCTCTCGCACCTAAAACGCTGCCAGCATAAGGTTTAGCATCTTCATTAATAATAACACCGATAGATATTTTTACCTGGGTTTTTCGCAAATAATTCTTTTCACCGTAAATCATAAACGAACCTTTAGGAAGATATTGGCCAGAAGGCGGAGTTTTCGATACTTGCTCTGGCCTAACCCAGTATACATCTACATTACCCAATTTCATTTTCCATGCACGGGAATATGCTGCTGCAATTTCAGCACCTTCTCTAATAGCAAGAGGTGTTATTTCTTTTTCCTGAGATTTTACAATCGTCAAAGGCGCTCCGGGAATGTCTGCGTGTAGCACAATATCGTTTTCTTCCAAATATTTTTTGTAAAGCACTTCATTCTGCGTAGCATCCTTCCCAGCAACAACAAGAAAGCCTTCTGAAGTTAAAGACCATCTGAATTTTTCGTACCAGTTTTTCTTAGTCTTTCGCTTCACAGGAATTTTAACTTTCTTGCCACTTGTTTTTCTTTCCTTTTTCAACTTCTCTTTAACTTCTTTTATCCTTTCTTCCACTCTTTCCAATTTTTTCTTATATTTCTTCGCTCTTTCATAGTACATCTGCGCATTCTCAACAGGAGAAATTGTAAAATCAACCTCTATATCCTTGCCATCTATATTCAAAATAATTTTTCCTTCATGCTCTCTTATCTCTTTTATTGCTCTTGCCTCTGGCGAATCTTCCATTTCTATCCTTTCCTTTATTTCCTCCCATTTCATACCAGAGGAAATGGCCTTTCTCACTCCATTAAATATTCTTTCAATCAAATCCAGATTGTTAAAAATTATTTCTGCTTTTTTCCTCGTCTCTTCTTCCATTTTTTTGAGGTTTTTCATAATTTCCTTTTGTCGCGTAACGATTCTCTTTATCTTTTCCTGAAGCGTTTCTTCTCCCTCTTTTACTTCCCTTTCAACTTCCTTCCTTTCCCAATAAGTGAAAAACTCGTCTACAACTTCTGAAAATTTTGAAAAAAACTTCTTCTCTTTATCTTCGTAAATCTTAAGATCGAATGGAGAAAAATCCACTGGCTCATCGTTTTCAAAAATTATACACGGTTTAAACTCGGTTTCCATTTTTTTCAACTCTGTGAAAATATTTCTGATTTCCTCTTCTTCGAGTTCAGAACATTTCTTATTTTTTTCTATCCCTGCTCTTTTGCAAAGTTCTTCTGCATATTTTCCACTTAACGCAAGAGAAGTTGCTAAAAGCGTTACTACTTTTTTCTGCGATTTAAACATTTTTTTAAATTCATCAAAGTCTAAACTAAACGGATTCGTAATATCCGGCGGGTACTTATATTGTTTCTTAGGAAGTATTTCCCTATCTTTCCATAATTGGATTTTCATGGGCATTAATATCATGTATTCTTTGTCACAGAGAATTA
>WAOA01000023.1 GCA_015521535.1 Candidatus Aenigmatarchaeota archaeon
AAAGGCCCCACCTGCAACACCTACCGCAAGGTCTGGTGCTGTCCTGATTAGTTTTATAAAATGTTTTTAAGTCTGAAAATCAAATAATTAATCGGGCGGTAGAAATGAAGAAATATGTTATTATGTTAATATTTTTAACGCTATTCTCAATCGCAGCGTATTCCATGTCTCCTGCAATTTGTAGAGTTCCTGTTTATTACGGGATTTGCTGTTCGCAGTATACAGGAAAGATTCTATGGTCCGAACTCGGCGCACCTGCAGGCTCCGGAATATGCTGCGGCGGACTACCTTATCCCGGTTATACTTCATGCCCGGGAGAGAGTAGCAATCTTTATTGGAGCGGTAGCGAATATATGACAAACTGGGTTTTTTCTGAATGCGCGGCATGTAGATTAGAATCCGTAAAGCCAGATGGCTACTGTTCATCAGGCGGCCAAACCAAAAAATGCACAGAAATTTACGGAACATTTCCTGCCTGTGTTTCGCAGGGAGATGAAGTTATAGAGGATTTGGGTATCGCGGTATGGAAATGTGAATTTAACGTAATAACCAACCGAATTCAATGGGATCGTATAACCATGAAAACAACACCGTTTGTAATTTCTCTTCCATTTGAAGAAACAAATGCTGTACCGCTTCAGGAATTAAATTTAGAAGTTAGTCTCACAAGTTATTTAGATTTCACTTACGATCAAATAATAATCAACCCGCCAGAACTTTACGATAATACATCCGGAACGCCTATAAGAAAACCGGAGTGGGATAAATTTGTTATTAGTTATGTGAACGAAACGGGCCATAAAGTTATGGGAAAGAAGATTAGATTAAGCCCCGGAGAAACTAAAAAATTTTATTTAAAACTGAAACTTCCTAATAATTTACAACCCGGAAGAAAAGTTGTTTTAAATGTTTCTGCTAAGGGTTCGTTTACTTCGGATACAATGACAATAAACATTATACCTAACTATCATTACATAAGAATAGAAAACGCTTTGTTATTCGACGCGTATGGAAATCCACTTCCGAACACACCTGTTACTATGTATATATGCAATGCAAAAATCAAATACTGTACAGAAGATGCGCCATACTTATATAAAAATTCAACGGTTTCGGATGAAACCGGATATTTCTCTGTTTCTTTGAATGTTTCAATACCTATAGGAATGGTTTATAAGGTTTCGGTAGTTACTCCGAAAGGATATGCAGAGGCGATAGTAAATGAATAAGAACCCATCCAGATAAATAACGAAAGAGACTTCTTTAAAATGAACTAACGCGGAAGATCCATTGTAAAAGTAAATGTCTGTAAATCGCTGAGGCACCGTGCCTAAAAGTGACTTCCGCACTAATTCACTCTTGTCTTGGCAGTACCATGAATAAACTTTTTAAAATTTTTAATTTTTCATAATCCTAAATTATCCATATGCGGGGGTCGCCTAGCCAGGTCAATGGCGCCAGGCTTAGGTGGCTCATTGGGTTAGTAATTTCCCAATGAGGGGCGATGCTCAGAAGACCTGGAGATACCTGGTCCCTTAGTGGGTTCGCCGGTTCAAAAGAGGAAGGGGGAGATACTTCTCCCCCTTCCCTCTCTCTAGAAATTCCGGCCCCCCGCACCAAATTAATATATACTTTTTACACTTACAATAATTCATGAAAAATAAAAGAATAATACCTTATGCAGTATCGTCGATGATTGTTCTAATGTTTCTCGTATATTCGCTTACTATACAAACTTCGCCGGATTTAATTAAGGTAGATCTTCTTGAAGTTAAAGGAAATACGATAATAATCGGGGCAAATTGTACAGCAATAATAGCAGAAACTTCCCCGGAACGAGCAAGGAATATACTGCTAGGGATGGAAGGTATAATTCCCGAAAGACCCACGACACATGATACAATAGTTCAGATATTGAAAAGTTTTAATCTTACGGTAGAAAAAGTAGTGTTGGAAAGATTTGATGGAAATTATTATTATGCGGATATATGGATAAAAGGAAAAGATAAAATTCTTAAACTGGATGTAATGCCTTCTGACGGAATAGCAATCGCGGTGCGCATGGATTCGCCAATATATATAAACAGAACCTTATTAGAAAACTTCGGAAATAAGGTATGCTAAAATTTTTAAGTTAAAATTGCTAAAATAATTACAGGATGCGCCGGAAGATGGGCTTTCCGGTAGTAGATAAAACAGATGCCCTACTACCGGAGGAAGCTCCGCCCATCTTCATAACGCCTGCGGCAGGTCTGGGAAATGCTGGACTTTGCCTTTTGGCGAGAGCCGGCAGGCGTGATGCAAGGCCAAGTAGGCTGTGATGACGAAAGAGCAGCGGGTAGGCCGCTTAGACGAATGCCCCGAACTCTTTTTATGATCGTGCAAAGCACGTGAAAGAGTAACAGAAGGCGGGCTACTTCCGGCACATCCTTATTTTTACACAATCTTTCTTTTAATTTTTACATAATTCTCGCGTCGTTCGGCTATGTATCGCTCTCCAGAAATAAAGCCATTACCATCTGGCGTTAACCCAATTTTACCGTTCAAAGAAATATCTCTTGCACACTCTTCGATAACTTTCCTTTCTTGTTTAGGAAAATATGAACTGTATGCAGCAAGTTTCAATACTTCCTATATACTTCTTTTTTTCTGGTGGGATATTATTAATACCCCTTAAATATTTCCCTAAGAATTCCGCTACTTCTACTTCCTCTGAAAAACTGAATTTCCCTGTCTCTACTAGCCACTCTACACTCTTCAAATAATCTACTTTAGCGTTTGTAATCTCCTTTTCAGATAAAATTATATCCGATGGAATTTTGTAACCAATAGTAATAACTCGTATGAATTCAATGAAACCTTTAACAACCATATAATTTATTTTAAAAACGATAAACAAATTTTTATGCGAATACCGTTTTCAGAGCCTATAGATAAACTTTTGAATGGTGGTTTAGAAATTGGTTGTATAACTAACTTTTACGGACCGCCTGGCTCCGGTAAAACACAAATTGCTATGTGTGCTGCGGCTTCCTTTTCAAAAACCACTAAAGTTTGTTTCGTAGATACAGAAGGCGGGTTTTCGCCGGAAAGATTTCTACAGATTTCCGGAGATGAAACTTTTCTGAAAAATGTTTTAATAAAAGAAGTTAAGACTTGGGATGAGCAGAAAAACGTTATAAGAAAACTTGAGAATATAAAAACAGGCTTAATAATCATCGATTCTATCGTTGCACTATGGAGAACCGAAATAAACCAGGAAAATTTTTTCGAAATAAATCAAGAATTAGCGCGACAATTGTTAATACTTTCAAAAATAGCGAGGGAAAGAAAAATACCGGTGATAATCACCACGCAGATTTATGAAGATATAGAGACAGGTAAAATAGAATTATCGAGTAGAAACATAGTTAAGTGGTGGTCCAAAAACTTGGTAGAACTTATACATGCAGGAAGACCTAATTGCAGAATAGCGATTATAAGAAAATCCCGCTCAATTCCAGAAGGAAAGAAAATCGAATTCGAAATTACTTCTGCAGGTTTAAAAGAAGTCAAGTTTAGATTGTTTTAAGATTATTTCTTCTTTTTATCACTACCCCAATCTTTTTTTGTTTCACAATTCGTGTCTAAACACATTCTAAAAGGTCTTTTTCCTTTTCTCCTTACCATAATTATTGGTGTATTACACTTTTCGCAAACTTTATCCGTTCTTTCTATTTTAGCGCCGTGCGGAAGTGGGTATCCTGTTTTGCATTTAGGATAATTTGAACAACCAACGAAATATTTTTTTGTTCTCACCGAGAACATTTTTTTCAAATCACCGTTGCACGAGCATTTACCCAAGTAATTTGCGTCTTCCTGCGAATCTATAATAGCACCTTCGAGAGATTTTCCAATCACTTTTTCTTTTTTTGAAAACTCTTTGAAAATTTTTACCAAATGTCTTTTAGCATCGTTTATGACTTTTTCCTTTTTTATCTTACCTTCGAAAATCATTTCAATTTCCTTTTCGAACTTTCTTGTTAGTTTTTCATCAACAAGTTCCGGAACATATTTTCTCAGCGTTTCTGCTATTTTCATCCCCAAAGGTGTAACTCTTATGCTCTTTCCCGTGATATAACCTCTATCATAAAGCGTCTGTAAAATCGCAGCGCGCGTAGCCCTTGTGCCAAGACCGCGCTTCTCCATTTCTTTTATAATCGAAGCCTGTGAATAGCGCTGCGGTGGTTGTGTTTCCTTATCCAAAATCCTTATTTTCACAACTTTAATTTTCTGCCCTTCCTTAACATTGGGTAGGATTATTTCATCAAATTTAGCATATCGTCCATAGTACTTTATCCAACCTTCTTCAATAGTTCTCCTCCCGCTAAGAGAATATTTGTTGCCGCCCAAATCTATAACTATTTTCATGCTTTCGCGTTTCGCTGCCTTACCGAAACATGCCAAAAACCTTCTGCATACTAAGTCATAAATTTTTCTTTGTTGCGGCGTAAGTTTTTTAAGGTCAGGTACTTCCACTGTCGGGTGTATAGCCTCGTGTGCAGGGTCTGTTTTTTTACCTTCTCTCGGCTTTAATTCACCTTTCATTATCTCTTCGCATATTTTCGAATAACCAGGAACAGAAGAAATTGCCTTTAGAATACCAACATAATCTATTTGCGGTGGCAACTTTTCGCTACTCGTTCTCGGATAGGAAATATAAGCGTTTTCATAAAGCGATTGTGCTATATTTAGAGTTTGCTGTGGTGAAAAACCAAACAGGCGATACGCTTCTGTTTGCAAACTTGTAATGTTAAAAGGTGCAGGCGGACTTTGTGTTTGAACGCGACGTTGAATCTTAATTATAACACCTTCTTTAACACTAGAACTTTTTGCAATTTTTTCTGCTTCTTTTTTCTTCCATATTTTATCTTTTTCAAAGTTCGCAACGAATTTTCCTTTTCCTATCTTTATCTCCGCTTCTATTTGCCAATATGGTTTTGGTTTGAATTTCTGTATATCCTTTTCACGTTTAGCAAGCAAGCATAGAGTTGGACCCTGCACACGGCCTGCTGAAAGAATAGCAAATCTTGAAGAATGTTTTTTAACAGCATGTATTAATGCACGGGAAGTATTTATACCCCAGTAAAAATCTAGAATGTGCCTTGTTTCACCGCATTCTATATTTTCCCAATCAAGATGGGGAGACATGCTTTCATATGCTTTTACTAAATCAGGTTTTGCCAATGTCGAGAATTTCATTCTTTTTGCTTTTTCGACTTTACATATGAATCTCAAAATATTAGCCGCTATAAGAGAACCTTCATTGTCGTAATCGCAAGCAGAAATGTATTCGACGTTTTTTCCGTTGAACTGTTTTACTATTTCTTCTATCGTTTTAAAATATTTTTTACTGAATTCGGAGCGTTTATTCACTTTATATGAAGGGAACCAATCTACATCGAACACAGGGTAGCGAGAACCCTTAACGGTTTGTTTTAAATTAAAAAGATGTCCAACAGCAGGGATTACTATATGTTCTTTTCCGTTTCTCTTAAAACGATAATATTCCACACCATATGAACTTTTTATTTTTTTGAACTTCCCGTCGCTAAGTGCTTTAGCAATATTTTTACATGCATCAGGTTTTTCCGCTATTATTATAGAGACCATAGTCAACACCTTTTATTTTAAGTATATCGCTGATAAAGTAAATTACATTCAAGAGTTTTTTCGCGATCATAAAAACCCTCTCAATAATTTCCGTGATAATATTGATATACTTTTCGATTTGATCGGGAATGCTTATTGTCAACGAAAAAAATATTACGAAAGCGAATAATGCAACAACTTTCTTAACTTTCATTCTATTACCTCTTTGGTTTTATAATTTCCTTCGGAGCACTTTCAAAAGGTTCGAGATACTTTCTGAGAACCTTAGGTATAACTACACTACCGTCTTCTTCTTGATTATTCTCTATTATCGCGGTTATAGCGCGCGTAGTAGCAATAGCGGTTGAATTCAAGGTATGAACATATCCTTTAGTTGGCTTTCCTTTTTCTTCTGCATATCTTATATTTAATCTGTAACTCTGCCAATCCGTGCAGTTGGAGCAAGAAACCATTTCTCTGTATTTAACTTGCGCCGGCATCCATGCTTCCAAATCATATTTTTTAGCAGCAACCACGCCGATATCGCCTGTGCAAATATTCACTATACGATAAGGTATCTCAAGCCCCTGCCAGAGTTTCTCAGCATTTTGTATTAATTTTTCATGCCATTTCCAACTCTGCTCGGGTAGGCAGAAAACGAATTGCTCAACTTTATTAAATTGATGCACGCGAAATATACCTTTTGTATCCTTTCCATGCGCACCTGCTTCTTTTCTAAAGCATGGGCTTACACCTGCATACAACAAAGGAAGTTCTTTTTCTTCCAAAACTTCATTTGCATGCATTCCTGCTATAGCATGTTCGGATGTTGCTATTAAGTACAGGTCTTCATTCTCTATTTTGTAAATAACGTCTTCGAAATCACTTATAGCGGTTACACCTTCGTAAATCTCTCTTCTTATCATGTACGGTGGATTCACGATAATGAATCCCTGTTTTCGGAGAAAGTCTAGAGCATAGAGAGTTAAAGCATAATCCAACCAAACTAAATCGTTAAGTAAATAGTAAAACCTGGCACCGCTTACTTTACCTGCTCTTTCTATGTCAGCGCCTTTCAAAAATTCAACAGCATCCGCATGGTGCATTGGTCTGAAATCTATTATTTTATATTCCGCCTTCCCTTGAGTTTGTTCAATAAAGTTTTCTAGGTCTTCTTTGTAAACTTTTGCCTTACCCCAAAAACGTATGGGAACATTTTCGCTATCGTCTTTACCTACAGGAACGCTTTCGTGTAGAATATTCGGTATGGAAAGTAAAAGTGATTTTAAATCGCTTTCTATTTTTTCGAGTTCTATTTCCTTATCTTTAACCCTTTCAGAAATTTCCTTTGCTTTTAGAATAAGATTTTTTCTTTCCTCTGCACCCGCTTGTGCAATCCTTTTCGATACCTCATTTCTTTCATGCCTGAGTTTGTCCACAGCTTTTTTTATCTCTCTCCATTTTTTATCCAATTCCACAGCCTTTTTAACTATTTCTACACTTTCTCCTCTTTTTCTCTGCGATTCTATGAGCATCTCTGGATTTTCTCGCAAAATTTTTAACAGAGACCACATCCCTGTTCACCTACCATATAAATTCTAAGATAATTAATTTAAAAGTTCAGGAACTTGTTCGGATAAGTAGTTAATAAAAATTTTTTTAAAAGAATTAGCGCGAAACCGCTTTTTCAAGTCGATATCTTAGCGATTCATAGGTTTTTCGCTTATCATATGCGCTCGGCGTAATTTGGACAGATTCAAGTTCAAAACCACCATGCTTTAAGTTTTCCTACATTCCAATCATCTAAAATTTTCTTCGATGCACGAGTTATATCCACCTCTCCACCGCTTTTCAAAAAATTAAATTTTTTACCTATTTTTTCCAGTGTTTCTTCCTTAGGAATAGGTTCAACTCCATAAATAAGGTCGAAATTGTGATTCTCCGCTTCCGAAACTTTTTTAATGAGTATTAAAGCAGATTCTTCGATATCACGAGGAAACAATATTTTTCTCATTTCTTTTGATGCAAACTCTTTTGGAATAACGCCGGGTGTATCTGCTATCCTTAACCAAGAACTTGCTTTTACCCATTGCTTTCCTTTTGTATATCCTGGTCTAGAAGATGTTTTTGCTCTTACCCTTTTTGCTAATGCGTTTATAAGAGAAGATTTTCCAACATTCGGAAAACCTATTACGCATAGTTTTTTTGGCCTTTCCTTTCCTAAAAATTCCTTAATACTGCGGAAAAGGATGTTATAACCATAATATTTTTTTGTAGATGTAAAAATAACATCTACTGCATTAGAATCCTTTCTTAACGCGTTTTTCACACGCTCCATAAAATTTTTCGGTACAAGGTCTGCTTTGTTTATTACAATCCAGTACGGCTTCTTAAATTTTTCAACAAGTATTTCCAATTTTTTACATCTTGTATCGTTTGGACAGCGGGCGTCTAAAACTTCTAATACGCCATGAGAGTTCTTTATTTCGCTAACCACGATATTCCATGCTTTCTTCATAAAGAATCTTAAAGAAATTAAAGTTAAAATAACATTTTATCTTGTGATTTGCACGGACTTTACGATCTCGTAAAGTTCCCTTGCTCGAGAATTCTTCTCGAAATATTCTCTTATTGGTTTAAGAATTTTGCAAAGGCTTTCCGAAACACTAATTTTCAAGTCAAGAGGATGTATTTCTCCATTTATATATACTTTTTCAACTTCTTGATAAGAAGAAAAACTATCCCGACCGTGTTTTGTTTTAATTTCAATCGTATCAAATTTTCTGAAAATTATGTAACGGAGTATCTCAAGTATTGGGTTATTTTCGACAGACGGTGGACAAAATGCTTTTCTTATTTTGCTCTTTATTTCCTCATCAGTATCGTGAATAAAAATTGCACTCATAGGTTTAGATTTACTCATTTTTAACTCTTCCTCAGTTTTACCCATTTTTTCCCCTACTTGCAGACCAAGAAGCAAATGATGATGTACGCATACTGGCGGTTTTCTTCCAAGTTTAGGTGCGATCTCACGTGCAAGCATGTTTACTTTTCTCTGATCCATTCCTAATTGACAAATATCCACACCTTTTTTATTATTGAGTATAAAAATATCTGTCGCTTGCATAAGAGGATAAATAAGAAGCGATGGATTTTTCACATCCGCTTCTCTTCTTCCAGCAATCGTTACCGCTCTTAAAGTTCGTTTTAATGTAACCGTTTTTGAAATTTTGAGAAATATTTCCCAATACTCTGGATCTTTTATGACGTCACTGCACCAAATTATTTTTATTTTACTTGTATCTACGCCACACGCTCTCCATCCTTCAATAAAATATTCACCACATTTTTTAATTTTCTCTATATCTCCACCAAGTTTATTATTCAAATAAGCAAACCAATCTGCTATATAAATTATGAAATCTATTTTTGCATCAATGAAATCCTGAAGTTTGAATGCCCGAAGAAGTCCTGTGCCTAAATGAAGAAGACCGCTCGGTTCAAATCCATCATATGCTACTGGTTTTTCTTTTGTTTCTAAAAGATTTCTAAGTTCCTCTTTTGTTATAACTTCTTCTGTTGGCTCTCTAAGTATTAATTCGATTCTTTTCTCTAAATCCATGAACAATTTAAAGAAAAAGAAATTTATTAATTTTTGGAAATGAAGAAGTTGAGAATTTTTCTTTTCAACTCATCTATATTTTCCCCAGTTTTACACGAAATCGGCACTGCGTTATACTTTTCAACAATCTCTTCGAAAAACGCGTTGTTTTTTATATCTATTTTATTCGCAACTATAATAAACTCTTTCTTCACAAGTTTCTCAACGCTTTTTAATAAATTTTCCTGTTCTTCTAAAGGTATACTAGCGTCAAATACGAAAATAACCAAGTCCGCCAATTTTTTCAGCGCCGCTATTGCCTTTTTTTCTATTCTATTACGCTTTTCTATTGGTCTGTCAAGAAGACCGGGCGTGTCTAATATTTGAATTTTCTTACCTTTTTCTTCGATATAACCAAGCATTATTCCTTGTGTTGTAAAAGGATAATCGCGTATTTTCGGTTTGCTTCCGGTCAGTTTCCATAAAAGAGAGGATTTTCCGACATTAGGTAAACCGCAAATTATTACGGTTGGCACTTGCTTAAAGTCGGGAAGATTTTTCAATTCGTGCAATTGGCTTAGAAATTTCAAATCCCTTTCAACTCTTTTTAGCAAAGAAGAGACGCGCCCATAAAACTCTTTCCTTAATTTTCTCGCCTCTACAGCGCTTTTCGAAGTTTTAACCCTTTTAAGATAAAGTTTTTGAAGTTCAAAAATTTTTTTGCTTGTCCATGAGATTTTCGAAAGAATCGTTTTTAGTTCACCAACGCTAATATATATTTCCAGTAATTCTCTATATACTTGTGGAATTTCATTAATATTCGGAAAAGATTTTACAACACTTCTTAACTTCTTAGTCACGATAGTGCCAACAGTAGATATTCTAACACTTTCCTTTTTCCTACCCACTTCTGTTTTTCTTCCGAAAGACTTAGTTTTTTTCGCTTTTTTCGAGGCAGAAGAAAAGGCAATGTTTATGAGATCCTCGACATCCGCAATTTCTATTCTCTTAAATGGATTTTTCATAAAATAGAAATAGGTGAAGAAATCTTTATATACACCCTAAATATTACCCGAAATTATGGAAGACGAATGGATGGAAGAAGACGAAGAGGAACTCGGAGAAGAAGATATTTGGGGTGAAGAGGAGAAAAGCGAAGAAGAATTAGAAGAGGAAGAACTCAACGAAGAGTGAGTTTCAACCTTTTTTATTATTTTATTTATTCTATTTTATAATGAACCCGAATAATAACCGCAATTTTCAAATCTATCCATGCAATATAGTTCCATTTCTACTACACTGACATGTCTTTGATATATCGGATTATCTGGGCTAATCTCCTCTTTTCTCCAACTTTCAGCTTCATCAGGAGAAGCCCCAATACCACAGTAGTAAAACCACGCTCCTTCTTTACGCAAATACGGGCATCTATTACCACTTTCTGCTTCTAATTTTGAAATTATATCTCTTTCTTTCTGCTGAACAATATCATCAAAATAATTTATATCGCTCCAAGTTTTAGATTCTTCCATATATAAATCGAGGATGCTGTCCGGATAAGAAAATTATTACAGTATAATACTCTATTAAGCGTAAACCGCCCTTTCAAAGGGTTTTGGCGTTAATAAATTTTCTAATTCTCATAGTGTTGTGCATAAATGTTCTTTAGCGCTCTTATCCGGACGGGATCAAATCGAGCAACCTTAACTTTATAAATTTAGAGTGATACAATAACACACGCTTTAACAACTATCTTAAAAAACATTTAAATATATCCTACCTAATTAAGTTTTTGTCTCTAAAATGCAAAAATAAGGTGATGAAAATGAAAAAACCTTTAAGAAGGCATGTCAACTTTGACATAGTTTCAAGAACAAAATTAGCATTTCCCGAGCATCAGGCGGTAAGCGGTTTATGCTCACTTTGTACCAAAGAAGGTTTCTGTGAGATTGGTTTAAAAGCAAAAACAGGTAGAACGATTTTTCCAGAACCGTTTGGCTCTGCCCAATTCGGTGCTGAAAAGAAGATACCGCATTTAGAGGATATTCAAATTCTTCCTGAACTCTTTGGAGAAGGTGTGTTTTTCAAGGAAGTTAAAACTCATTGCAAGATAGGTGGTTTCAAGGCAACTTTACCTTTAGTTGTTGCAGCGATGGGTTCAACAAAAGTCGCTGACGTAAATACAAAAACACTTTCTATAGGTGCTGCTAAATCTGGTATACCTCGTGTGTTAGGAGAAAACATTCTCGCTACTTACGGTAAAGAAAGGTTAAAAGAGGATATAGAAAACTACAAAAATGCGCAGGAAAAATACGGCGGAATTTTAGTTCAGGTGAATCGCGTTGAAAAAGATATGGGCATAGTAGAAAAGGCAATGGAATATGGCGCAGACGGCATAGAAATTAAACTAGGTCAAGGAGCCAAGCAAGGTTTGGGAGGAGAAGTAAAATTTACAGAAAAGGAAAAAGTTGAAAAATACAAGGAGATGGGATTTTATATTCTTGAAGAAAGGAAAGGAAGATACGAAAGACATGCTCCACCAGGAAGTTTAATTCATGAGAAGTTGAAAGATGATTTAATAAAATTAAGTGAATATGAAAAGCCAATATGGATAAAAATAGGAATGGGAAGAGGTATAATAAAATTAATAGAATTTCTCGAGGAAATTAAAAATGAAAACAGTATAAGAATAGAGGCTATTACTATCGACGGCTTACCAGGCGGTACAGGAATGAGCCCATGGCTAATAATGAACGAAACCTCTATTGCTTCGCTTTCTGTTTTTTCTTCACTTCGGAAAAAAATCTCTTTTGATATAATTCTAGCAGGTGGTTTTTCAACAGGGATAGACATAGCAAAAGCGTTAATGCTAGGTGCTAATGCTGTAGCTATGGGTAGACCATTTCTTATAGCAGCGAACTTTAGAAAATTCGCGGAATTAAGCGAAGAAAAAAAGAACGCAAGTGAATGGAGCGGCGTGGTTAACTTTACCTCGGCATTAAAAGAAGAGTTACAAATGGTTTGCGCTACGCAAAGAGTAAAAGATGTTAACCAATTAATAGGCAGAAAACAGAATCTCTATCCTTTAAGCATAGAAGCAGCGAAAATGTTCGGATTGAGTTTTGAGATAGAGTAGAGCTTTTACAATTTTCTTTCAAGAATAAAAATAATTTCTTGCGTGCCAAATTCGTTTTTTATTTTATTTCTTAACTTATTATCAAAATCTTTTACTCTGAGATAAAATATAACATAAGTTCTTCTTTTTACCTTTTTTGAGATACTTTCCTTGAATTTTTTCTTAAATAGGCTTTCGTGCTTATAATCTAGTTCTACACGAAGGTAACGGATTTTAAAACCATTTTTCAAGTAAAATCTTTCTACGCCTTCGCCCGCGCCGACAGAAATCTCGGTAAATCCGCGCTTTTTACATTCTTTAAAAAATCTCTTTAAAAGTTCACTCCCAATACCTTTTCGCCAGTATTGTACTAATACAGCAATAGAATGAAGTATTATCTCTTTTTTA
Source organism: Candidatus Aenigmatarchaeota archaeon (assembly GCA_015521535.1). GTDB lineage: Archaea > Aenigmatarchaeota > Aenigmatarchaeia > Aenigmatarchaeales > SZUA-1535 > SZUA-1535. The sequence continues at coordinate 12,756 of WAOA01000023.1, forward strand.
TTGTTTCTTGAAGGAAGACCGAAAACTATTCCAATGAGTTTGTTTTTCAAATATGCTCCGAGAAAAAGATTCGGAAATTCTCTGTATCTTCTTTTTAAAGAAGCAAGTGACATCTTTCCGTTCGTGTAATCTTTGTAAATTCTGTAAAATTCTTTCAGATCATTTTCTGAAACATATTTTATCTTCGCGCTCTTCATCGCTTTATCTCCTTGAGAAAGTCCTCAACGATTTTTATGCACTCTTCCGCCCTTTCCAATGCTTTCTTAACCTCGTTTTTAGTATAGGTTTTTACGGGATTCCAGATTTTATCACCTTTTTTTATCGGATATCTTGGCTTGAGCCAGTAGCGCTCTAGTTCGAAGATGTGCTGGCTCAATCTTTCCACCTTTTTTTCTTCCTTTTCCGGAAGTTGGGACGCTATTTCTATCAACAGTTCGCTTATCACATGTTCCGGAGTGAATTTTCCGTATATTACAAGCAGAGCTTTCGCGGCTTTTTCTGCGGCCTGTTGTGCAAAATATAAAGCGTTTGCGTAAATTCTGTTCTTTTCAAGCACTTTTGCTGAGCGTAGGTCTTCTTTGGCCTTTTCCAAAAACGCTTTCGCGAATTCTATTTCGCTCATACCATTTTATATATTCTGCCTTGCTTATAAATCACATCCTTCTTCGATATCCTGTTCTCGAGGGCAGGAAGATATTTATAGAAGAAAGATTTTCCGTAGAGCACTTTGTAGCCGGTTAAATACATACCCACGAATAAAGGCGATTTTTCCGTGATGTTCTCCAAAAATTGTTTGGGTGTGAGTTGAATTATTGAAAGATTTTTTATTTTCGGAAGTTTTTTTGTTTTTCGCACTACAACAATCAAATCTATATCTTCTGGATTTTCTTTGGAGAGCGAAGAACCAAAACGAACTATGCAAATCAGGTTTTTACCGTAAATATGTTTTAGAGTTTTTATTATTTCCTGATCTTTCATAACTAATATTTTCCATTAAATTTTTTAAATACTCAGAAAAACCTTTCCAATCCAGTTTTTCCCTTCAATCGCTCTTCATTTACACCAAGAACTTGTAGTACGCGTAAAGCAGCAGGAATTATTTGGTTGTTTATATAATAATCAATGTCTACATCCTCTATACTTGCAAACTCTATAGGCTCGGCTCTCTGTGAAATACTTCCGCTCCCTTTTGCTATAACATACATGACTATCATTCCAGGACCTATGCTTCTTCCACGTTCTCTCATCTTTTTGGCTGCTATAACATGCGGAGAAATTTGTTTGTACTCTTCTGGCATTTTTGTTAACTGTTCATAAATAACAAGGTCTTTTAGTTTCACCCTTCTATTTTTGAGGTTTTCTATAACTTTTCTTACATAATTAACAGCACCTACAACATTCTTATCTTTCAGAACAATTTCCAATACCTTTCGCTGCACTTCTTTTGCTAATGAGCACCAGTCCCTGCGAACAGTTTCCAGACCACGAATTGTAAGGTTACCTTCTTCATCGATCAAAGCATATCTCTTCTTCGCTGTACCGGGTGCAGCACCACGAGGAATGAAAAGACCTCTTAGATACACTCCTTGAAAGTCGAGTTCCACCATCCCAGGGAGTTTAGAGTTCATGTATTCAAGAAATTCCAAAGATTTTTTTCTAACATCGCCTTCCTTGACCTTAAGAAAAACGCTATCCGTGTCACCGTAAACCACAATAAAACCTTTTTTCTCTGCTTCAGAAATTGTGAGTTTGATAAAACTTCTTCCTGCTGCAGCAAGAAATTGAGCACATTCGTAGCAGTACCATCTCGCTCCGGCAAAAGCAAAGCTTCCATACATAGCGTTTGCTATAGTTTTTACTGCTAGTTGCTCCTGATTGAGCAAAAAATATTCCTCTGAATCTTTTTCAAGCGCTTTCATTTTCTTTTTGATTTCTACTCTTTTTTCAATAAGCTCTTTAACTACTTCTGAAACAAACCCTTTTTTCTTTTTACAAAACCAGTGTTCGATTTCGCTTACGCGATGGCCATTGTCAACGCAGCATTCACAATCTAAAGTTTCAGGAGAAACATTGAAAGTCGCCATTATGCTTGGATATAGAGAACGAAAATCGAGCACGGCTATGTTTTCGTGCAACCCTGCTATAGGCTCCTTTACAAACCCTCCTATATAGCTTGGCCTTACCCTTCTTTCCTGTATTTCTTTCCATTTTGGCTGGTTAGGAATTACTCTTCCTTCTTCATGTGCTTTTTTGCAAAGATACCATTCCACGAGTTGAGAATAAGTATAGCGCGAAATATCCCATGGAACTTGCCCAACAACGCGACACAGCATTGCGATTTGCTGTAAAAGGTAAATACCAAGTCTATAAGTAAGTTCCGAATCTTTTAAGCAATACTCTGCAAGTTTTGAGAAATCTCCTTTTTTCTGCCACGCTTCGACTATTTCTTCATATTCCATCTCTATTTTTCTATCTCCAAGAAGCTCTGCAGCAACCGCGTCGAGAGTTAGAACTTCTGTTTGAAGTTGCGGCGAGAGAATGTTGTTTACGAAATTGAAGAGATCTATATGAACTATTCCGTGTACGCGTGCCGCGCTTATTCTCGATCTTCTTTCAAATTTAACTTTTTCTCTATCCCTTCCCAAATCAAGTTTTATTTTATACTCTTCCGCTTTTTTATTAACAAGATCCCAATCGAAAGAATCGCCGTTGTATGTGAAAATAACATCAGGATTATACTCTTTTATTATGTTAACAAACTCTTCCAAAAGTTCCTTTTCATTCTTAACAACTTTTACGAAATTTTTGTTGATTTTCCGTAAAGATATTACTCTACGAAAATTTTTACCATAAAAAGAAATCATTATTATCGTGAATTTTCCGCCTTGTTCAATTGCTTCTATGTCAAAGGCTAAACACTTTAACTCAGGAAGTTTTCTTTCTTCGAGAATTTTCATTTTAGAAACTTCCAAAATTTTATCCGCTATCCAATTTTTATTAACTTCTTGAGCATTTACTTCAATCCATGTAAGACCTGCTAACCTTTTGTCTATAATATATTTTTTGTAAAAGTTTATTCCGTATTCATATTCATTGATAAGCAACTCTCCGCCGCGTTGAACTTCTAAATGTTTTATAGCATTTCTCATTTTCTGCAGTTCCTGCGGGTGAGATGCAAAGATTTTAAAAACCTTTTTCTTTTCCCTTTCAACTATCATTTCCGTTTTTTGAATTTCAAAAGAAAAACCATGTTTTTTCAGAATGTTTATTATTTCTCTCTCAGCTTTCTCAATTTTATCCTGAAGAGGAAGAACATAGAAATAAGGGCGATATCCCTCGTCAATCACACAAACACTTTCTCCTTTTTCGCTCACGCACCATAGTCTGGTAAAAGTTCTGCCCCCTTCTTTATAATAATCCGCATCTATTATACAGAGTTTCATAGAATATTTTTTGTTTTTTCGAATTAAAAATTT
>WAOA01000024.1 GCA_015521535.1 Candidatus Aenigmatarchaeota archaeon
TCTCTATGTCCTTTTTCTCATTCTTTTTATTTCCTTTTGAAAACCATAACGGCATGTTATCGCCTATTAAAATTTTATTTATCTTGTATTTAACTGTTTTGGTTAGTATTCGATTGTCAAAGAGAAGTAAAATTATGATTAAATACGAAGTATTTTTTTCGTTGTCGTTTCTATGTAGATTTAAAAATTTTCACAGTATGTTATACACTATTAGAAGTGTTTCAATACGAGAATACCTTATTTATTAACAAATACCTGATTTACATTGTAATTCTTGATATTATTGGTGCGCCGGCCGGGATTTGAACCCGGGTCACTGGCTTTCATCTGGTAGAAGGCTGATAAGGGGATATCCCCTATCTTGGAAGGCCAGGGTCCTACCGCTAGACTACCGGCGCATTTAATAAAAATTATTTTTTGATTTTATTTAAAAAAATTTAAAACTCCTATCCGAAAATTTCTCCAAAGCCGCGCAACGCTTTTTCACTTTCTTTTTCAAACTCCTTTTCAGCCTTTTTTAATAACTCTGCGTCAACCACTTCTGTAAACTCGTTTATCAGTTCTTTTACACGCTTAACCGCTTCTTCACTTCCTTCGTAAAATAGAAAATATCCTTCCTTCTCTATTCCCAGAACCTTAGCATCTCTCAGTACTATACTACCTCGAGATGCTAAATCATCTTTTTTAAGAATATCTTCCGCTTTTTTCCCGTTTTTCGCTGAAATAAAGCAAGTGAATTTCATATCATCACCTTTTTAAATGGAGCCCTGGGCCGGATTTGAACCGGCGACCTGCTGGTCTCTTTTGCTCATGGAATCACAAGACCAGCAATACAAGCCAGCCGCTCTGGCCAACTGAGCTACCAGGGCATGAAATTTTAATCTATTTTTGAAATTTTTAAAATTTTTTAAAAATATAACTTTTTATGCATCCGAAATTGAGTTTTATAATCCCTGTACATAAAGAGCCGTGTAATCTCGAGAAAGTATTGAATTCCTTGGCAAAGGATGTGTATAAAAATAAGGAAATAATTGTGATCTTTGATGGTCCGACAAAAAATGAAAAAAGAATAAGGAGAAAATACAAAGGTAAGGTAAAATTCTTAAAAAATAAAGAAAACAGAGGAAAGGTGTATTCATTAAACAGAGCGATAAAAGAAGCGAAAGGAGATATATTGGTATTTCTCGATAAAGATGTTGAAATAGAACAGAGAGATTTTTGTAAAAAAATAATAAATGAAATGAGAAATGCGGATTTTCTCGATATAAAAAAAATAGTAACCAAGAATTCGCTTCTCGCAAAATTTACCTATTACGAATATCTGGGAATGAACATAGGTTCGTTCATACTTTCAAAAACTATTGAAAAAATACCGTCTGTGAATGGCTCGGCATTTGTAATTAAAAAAGAAATTATTGAAGAACTCAACGGATTTAATAGGGTAATATGTGAAGATATGGATATTGCTATGCGATGCGCTATTAGAAATATAAAAATGAAGCATGGAGAAAGCGTTTATGTAAAAAATCATGTTCCATCTTCGCTTAGAGAATGGTTTAAACAAAGACTCAGATGGAGTATTGGAACGTTGTTATGGATAAAAAAATGGCGAAAAGAAATTATAAAATTTATTTTTAAAAATCCTGTTACTGTTTTGGTTATCTTATTATTTTTCACGCCTTCTATCATGCCATTAATTCTTTCACTCTTCTTTAAAGATTCCTTTCTGCCACTTAACAACTTTTCTTTCCAAAAACTTTTAATTTTTATTTTATTATCCTTTTTCATCTCATTTACTTTTTTCAAAATTTTTTCTAAAAAACTAAAAATGAGTGTGTCGCTTGCAGAGTTTTTCGGATACTTCTTTATTTATTCGCCTATGTATATACTTGTTTTTATCAGGGGGATATTTAATTTACTTATTAAAAACTTTGAGAAAGTAGAATGGAAGGTATAAGTTATTAAAGACATGATTTTTCTTTAATTAATTTTTCATAAATTTTAACAAATTTCTTTGCCTGTTTCTCTATGTCATATTTTTTAGCAGTTTTCCTTGCATTTTTTCCTAATTTCTCACGAAGAGAAGGATTTTTTAAAATTTTGATGATTTTTTTGGCAAAGTCATCGGTATCATTTGGTTTTGCGAAAAATCCGTTTTTCCCATCTTCAACAAAATCTCTGAATCCCAAGGCATTTGCAACTACGACAGGGCATGAACAGGAAAATGCTTCGAGAATTGTTAATCCCTGTGTCTCGGTAACTGAAGGGGAGACTAAAATCCATGCTGTAGAATAATATTTTACAAGACCTTCCCTTTTCACATAACCTTTAAATTCAGCGTTAATTCCGAGTTTTTTAGCAGTTTTTTCAAGTGTCTTTCTTTCTGGACCATCGCCAATTATTATTAATTTAGCGTTTTCAACTTTTTTCTGAACCTCTTTAAATGCTTCGAGTAAGATGTTAAGATTTTTCTCTTTTCCTAATCTTCCTACCCAGAGAACAATTTTTTCTTTTTTGGATGTAGGAGAGATTTTTTTGAAATAATCCGTTTCTATACCGGTAGGATTTACAAAAATAGGCTTTTTTACTCCACAGTCTTCTAAAATTTTCTTTATTGCAATAGAAGGCGAAGTGATGTAATCACTTCTATTAAAGAAAAACTTTGTATATTTTCTTATTAGTTTTTTAGAAAAATACTTTACTTTTTCACTCTTCTTTAATTTTTTCGGAAGGAAATATATTTCGAAATACTCTTCCATTAAAGTATGGTAAGTTGTAACAACAGGTTTTTTTAACAATTTTGCACATACAATTCCCAACCAGCCTATAGTTACAGGAGTATGAATATGAATCATATCCGGGTTTATTTTTTTTACCCATTTTATAAGACGTAAAGAAGGCAAAGAACCTTTATATTCTGGATAGGGTTTAAAAGTAAAAGATTTACAGGTGTAAACGTTCTTTGGGAATTTATGGTTTTTGACTTTTGGACATACTATGTAAACTTCATGTCCTAGTTTTTTCAACTCCCTTTCCAAAAGTTTTATCGCAGTAACAACTCCGTTAATCTGCGGCTCATAAGTATCGGTGAAAAACATTATTCGCATGAAATTTATTTTGAAATCAATCATAAAAAGTTTGAGAAATGGTGCCGAGGGCGGGAATTTCTCTGAGCGGTCAATAAGTTATTCGCTTCGAACCCGCGACCTCCAGATTTCTCAGACGCATTTACCGTTCATAGTCGCCTCAGTACTCGGCAAACTCATCACTCATAAGCCACGCTTATGAGTCTGGCGCTCTAACCAGCTGAGCTACCTCGGCACTTATTTTATCATGTTTTTAAAGATTTTAAAAAGTTTATCTTTCCTGAATCGGCCATCCCCGATAAGAGCGGAGCCCATGGAAAAAAAAGAATTAACAGTGAGAGCACTTTTCTCAGTACCACTCGATTGCGCGCAGAATTTTCGATTATTCGTTATGATTTTGGGTTAATTCGCTGTTGATAATTATTTATTTTCCCTTCTTGTGGAGAGAGTATAGAATATAATCCACAGTAAATAGGCACAAGTTTAAGATGCGGATAAAAAGGTTTAAAACTAAACTCTTTATAACTTCCAAAAACTCAACCCTTTTGAAATCATCGTCAAAAGTTGCTATTACTTACGAGTTGCAGCAATTAAAGGTGTTGTTTTCAAAGTTACGTCGTTACATTTTTATATACACATTTACCATAATAGCATATATGCAGAGACTTGTTAGTATACCAAAGTCCGATCTTGAAAGTCTTCAGGCTACTATAGAAACTCTCGAAAACAAATATGTAATGGAACAGTTGGAGGATAGTGAGAAGGATATAGAATCAGGCAGAGTTAGAAATATAGAGAAACTCATAAAAGAGTTAGAAGGTTAGTAACGCCTAATGGCTTCATCCTTGTACAAAATAGCTTTTAATATCACTACTCTATTCACATGATTTATTTCGTACCAAACTCTAAACGGACCAATCCCTATCTGCCATATTCCATGCAACCTTCCTCTCAAAGGCTTTCCACTTTCAGGATTGCTAGGCAATATTTTCCGCTTTCGATAATAAAAGTTTATAGAAGATTTCCTAAGTTTCATCTCCTTTCCAAAATGAAAAGTTTCGGATATATGTTTCCGTGCCCGACCGTTCTTTCGTGAACTATGTAAAAATCATTTATCTTTTTCAAAACCTGTTTAAAGATATTCGACTTCAAACTTAGCAAGCATATTCTGTCTTTAACCACATTTCGTGCACTTTTAAGAAAATCAAAGTAAAGTTTTCTGATATAGGCATTTCCTCTCCCCATTCTCACGCCAAAAGGAGGGTTAGTAACTATTTTGTCAACTTCTCCTACCCATCCCATCTCTTTTATATCTTTTACGGCAAAGGTTATTTTGTCAAGAACTCCTGCTTTTTCCGCGTTTTTCTTCGCACCTTTAACGTAGTTAGCATTTTTGTCGGAAGCAAAGATTTTTCTCGGGTTAATAGCAATAGCAGCTTCTATCGCTATAGTTCCACCGCCGCACATAGGATCGAGTAGCGTGTCTTTTTTCTTTAAATCAACTATCCTGAGCATAGCATAAGCAAGGCTTGGTTTGAGCGCTGCAGAATGAGCAAAAACTCTATAGCCGCGTTTATGCAAAGATTCCTTAGTTAGTTGAATTCCAACATAGCATACATCGTCTATAACATCTACGCGAATCTCTGTGTCGAAATTCTTTAAATCGACCTTTTTCTTGTACTTCGTAACTATAACCTCTCCTGCTTCACGTTGCAAATCAAGTGAAGTGAAATCATGTTGCTTGCTAATACTTACTCTTTCAGAAGTTATCCTAAATTTCTCGGTTTCTCGCAACTCTGCGGAAAAATCTATTTCCGAGAGTTTCTGCTTTATTTCTTTAAGGTTATTGAAATTGAAAATAGAAAGAAGTTTTATGACATGGTGCACGGAACGCATGGAAAAAACTTTTTCTAAATCGCTAACCTCTACTATGACTCTTCCCTTTCTTTTCTCTATTACTTTACTTTTTTCATCTTTTTCTTTTAGTTCCTTTTCCACAACATCTTCTATTCCGAAACACGTGGTAAGCAGGAGATTCATTTTTTATGGTTCGAAATTGAATTTATTAAATTTTTAACTCATTTTTAATTATGAAACTCGGCATCGTTGGGAAGCCGAACGTGGGGAAATCTTCGATATTTAAAGCGTTAACGCTCACGGAAGTTGAAATAGCGGATTATCCTTTCACCACTATAGAGCCTAATGTTGGTATCGGCTATGTAAAAGTAAAATGCGCTTGCTTAGATTTTGGAGTTAAATGTAACCCGCAACACGGTTTTTGTATTAAAGGTAATAGATTCGTTCCTGTAGAAATAATAGACGTTGCCGGACTTGTTCCGGGTGCGCATAAAGGAAAGGGACTTGGGAATAAATTTCTCGATGATTTAAGGCAGGCGGATATTCTAATACACGTAGTAGATGCTTCAGGCTTGACGAATGAAAAGGGCGAGCGTATATCTCGTAGCCATGACCCAAGGAGGGATGTTGAATTTTTAGAACAAGAGTTAGTAATGTGGGTTTTTGAAATCCTCAAAAGAAACTGGAATAAAACATTGCGTAAAGATGAACCAGAAAAAATACTTTATGAAATACTCTCTGGGCTAAAAGTAAAATTCACCGCTGTAAAGAACATTTTAGCATCTATGGAAATCGACAAAAAACTTTCTTCTTGGTCGGAAGAAGAGATAAAAGAACTTGCTAAAAGAATTTTGAGAGAATGCAAACCGATTATAATCGCCGCTAACAAAGTTGATATCGCACCAGAAGAAAATATAGAGATTCTTAAAAAATCTTTTCCAGAAAAAATGGTAATACCTTGTTCTGCACATGTAGAGATTGCTTTAAAGTTAGCGGCTAAAAAAGGCTTTATAAAATACATTCCGGGTGAAGGTGATTTTGAAATTGTTAAAACTCTTTCGCAAGAGCAGGAAAAGGCTTTGAGATTTATAAAGGAAAGGGTCTTAGATAAATACGGCTCTACCGGCGTGCAGAGTATAATAGATAAGGCTGTTTTTGATGTTATGAAATACAATGCGGTATTTCCAGTAGGCGAAAAACTTTCAGATGCAAAGGGTAATGTACTTCCAGATTGCTATCTTATGCCTTTTGGTTCAACGGCACTTGATCTTGCGTACAGAATACATAAAGATTTCGGAGACAATTTCATACGCGCAATAGATATGAGAACGAAGAAAATTGTCGGTAAGGATTATGTTTTGAAGCATCGCGATGTGATTCAAATAATTTCGAAACTATAATTTCTAATTTTATAAGATTGATCATAACACTATTCATCCTGCCGGATAAGAACTGGGAAAGGTTGAAAATGAATCGCCTAGATAGACTTTTTTTGTGTGCGATAATCGTTGTATGCATGAACTTTCGCCCGCTCACAACGGCTTTTATCTTAAATTCGCGGTTATCCGAACGGCGCCGCCATCTTTAACAAAAAATTTTTAAATTTCCGATAACAAAAAAAGATATGCGAATTCCGTTAATTTTGGGTATTTTAGCAATCGCAATTTTAAGCATACTCTATCTCGTTTCTCCTACCGGAGCCCAGATTTCTGGAGGCGCAGCCGGAAAAATAACCGGAACTATCGTTTTAAGGGACTCTCCAAATAATTACGGAATTTCCACGGTTTCTCTTTCCCTTCCGAAAGCAGGCTGCACGGTTAAGATAACCGTGTGCGATTACGGCGGAAACCCGCCGACGAAGTTGGTAATTGGCGCAGATCCTGTGTCAAACAGAGATATAAAGGCGGGTGAAAATTATACAGGTGTAACTTGCGGTGTAAGAGGTTACTGTCCATATGGTCAATCAGGATGCGGAGTATGTTACGACATTTCTGGCTCAGACTGTAACTCAAATGATTGTTGTAGACCTTCCTATCCTTATAGATGCCCTGTAGGATATGAGTGTGCATATAATCCTTCGAGCGCATGTACATTTCAGTTTTGCAGCTCAACTTTTGCTGGTTTAAGACCTATTTCATCTCCAGGCATCTGCTGCGATTTAGACGGCCCAGACAACATTCCGGGAACAGCGGATGATAACGTAATCTCCAACGGCCATTGCTGTCCGAAATCACACCCAATCTACGATCCGACTTCGGGTAACTGCATTAAAAATGCCACCGTAGAAACGAGTCAGGTTGGACGGTGTTCAGTTTTAACAACAACGCTTGAAACCGCATTTACAGATATAACATTCACTGATTCACAAGGTAAGCCAATCGATACAGCAGATTACGTTTTGGTTTCCTACACATGCTGATTTACGCACTGCGCTTATTCTTTGGTTTCAATTTTTTCTTCAGAAATTCTAATACTTCCTGCCAAACTTCTTCTTCGGTTTTTCCGTTCGTATCGACAATCAAATCGAATACTTCTAAATCCTTTCCGAGTTCGTAACCATAAAGTTTTTTGTATAGTTTTACATTTTCCTCATCACGTTTTTTAACTATTTCATATGCTTCATCTATGCTTATATTATCTCGTCTTGCTATGCGCTTTGCTCTTTCTTTTCTGCTTGCGTGAAGCCAAATCTTTATCGCTTTTTCTCTGTATATCCAAGGAAGAGTCCATGAAGTAATTACGCAATTTCCTTTTCTCGCATGTTCGATCATTTTCGTATCAACTTTTTCGTCGTATTCGTAATTTTCCATTCTTTTCTTCAGAAATTTCATTCCATCTTCTGTTTCCCACCAATTGTCTCGCGGCGCATAGCCTTGCTCTTTTGCAATTTCTTTAAGAACATCTCCACCGCAAATGTAACGCAGACCGAATTTTTTAGCAATTTTCTTTGCGAGCGTGCTTTTTCCAGCACCGGCAAAACCAGAAATAAGTATAGGCGGAATATTCGGCATAAATAAATAA
>WAOA01000025.1 GCA_015521535.1 Candidatus Aenigmatarchaeota archaeon
AGTATGCGGCCGCGCCTCCAGCGGCAACTAAAGCAGCAATACCCAAGGCCTTTACGTTAATACCCATAATATGAATTATTCCGGCGAAAATTATTTAAATTTATTACTTAATGAGGATAACCGTTTAATCGCGCCGTAATAATTTACTTATACGGATTGTTTCTTTTTATTTTCCGTTAGTTTTAAATACCTCAAATCACTGAATTTTTAGAGAGGTGTTAAAATGAGAAAGGGAGTAGAACTTCCGATGAACACTTTGGTAGTAGTGGCGATAGCGATAATTATTTTGCTCGCTATGGTAGCGTTTTTCATGTCCGGCTTCGGACCACAATCAACGCAGCAGACGAGGTATGCCGCTTTAATGGCAGAATGCCAGAAGTGGACTGCAGTGGGGTGTGAAGGAAATCTTCCCGACGAATTAAAAAATAAATATAAAGAATGGAAAGGTAAATCTGGAGACGAACCTGAGATCAGACAAGTCTGCGGCTGTCCCGGAGCGTATACTACCAAGACAACCCAAAGTTCATCTGAATAACAAATTAACTTCGCTTTTATAATCCTCACATACCCTACACCAACCTGCAACAAAAAACAAAAGAGGTGAGCGTGAATGGCAGAAGCGAGCGGTGACAACGTAATCTTCGTTGGTAAAAAAGCGCCCATGGCATATGTGCTCGCGTGCATAACGCAGTTCAACGATGGTAAAAAAGAAGTTGTTTTGCGTGCTAGAGGAAAAAGCATAAGTAGAGCCGTAGATGTAGCAGAAATCGTAAGAAACAAGTTCTTCAACGATGCAAAAGTTAAAGACGTAAAAATAGGAACAGAAGAAATGACAAATCAACAGGGAGAAAAAGTAAACGTCTCAACAATAGAAATCGTTCTTGCAAGATAAAACCGTTTTTTATTTTTATTTTTAAATTTTCTTTAGGATAATTTGATTCTGCCTCTATAACAACACTCGCGAGAAGCCGAGATAATGGAGCGGATCTCTCGACCGCGCTGAACACCACGCGGAAAGGCATGCTCATGCTTAATTCTTTTCCCCTGTGAGTTCCGCTCTTATCTGGACGTGACCAATTTACTGGACAAAATCTTTAAAAATTGTCGAGTATATTTTTTAAAAATTTTCTATGTATTTTCAAGAGGTTTTCTTGATGTTTCTGGTAAAAATGTTCGACTACTCTCTTAAAAAACAAGAAAAGGCTCCAAGAAAAATTTACTGTATAGATACAGGCCTCGTTAATGCAATAGGATTCAGAGTGAGTGAAGATATAGGTAGACTAATGGAAAATCTTGTTTTTATCGAGTTTTTGAAAAAATTTGATCAGGTATTTTACTGGAAAGAATACGGAAAAGCAGAAGGTAGGGAAGTGGATTTCGTTATCAAAGAAGGCCTTAAAGTAAAACAACTAATCCAGGTTACCTATGCAAGTGAGAGAGACGAAATAGAAAAACGCGAAATAAACTCTTTACTTAAAGCAGCAGAAATTTTTAAGAGTAGTAAGCCAGACCTTCTGGTTATTACATGGGATTATGAAGCGAAGGAAGAGATAAAAGGTAAGAAGATTAAATTCGTGCCATTGTGGAAATGGTTGTTAAAAGTTTCCTAAAATTGGTAAACTTTTTAAATAATTTTTCCTAAATAAAGTATATGTTTGATAAAGAGTTTGTGTTGGAATATTTTGAAAATCTGTTAAAAAGGGTAGAAAAGGAAAAAATATTGAAAAGAGAGATTATAATTGATGTTATTCCGGGGAAGGTTACCGTAATAACAGGTCCCAGAAGGGCTGGAAAAACCTTTCTTCTTTTAAAATTCTTAAAAGAAAACAAGAACTCCGTTTATTTTGATTTCGAGCATTCCGCATTCAGATATATTGATCATAAAGATGTGTTCGAAATCATTTCTATTTTCCAAACATATTTTGATGTTCGTGTGAAAAATGTGTTGCTTGATGAAATTCAAAGAGTAAATGAATGGGAAAGACTCTGTAGAAGTTTACTTGATAGTGGATACAGAACAATAATTTCAGGGTCCTCTTCTAAGTTATTAAGCAGAAATGTAGCCACCCAACTTAGAGGAAGAACCGTAACGAATGTTCTTTTACCGTTAAGTTTCAGAGAGTATATTTTTTTCAGAAATTTTCAATTAAAAAAAGATTTTTCCATATCTGAAAAAGTTAATCTTCTCAAAGTGTTAGAGGAATTTATAGAATGGGGAGGTTACCCTGAAATTGTAATAGAATGGGATAAAAAAGAGAAAATTCTTAAAGAATACTTTGAAACTATCCTCCAAAAGGATTTCATAGACACATTTGAAATATCTCACAACACGATAGCACGAATTATTTTCGAATTTGTTTTCCAGAACTTTTCAAAAGAAATCAGCACACATAAAATAGCCAATTTTGTAAGTTCTGTTGTCGGAAGGAATGTAAAAAATCTTGTTTACGAATATGTGGATAAACTACCGGAAACCTTTTCTGTTTTCTTTGTGGAAAGATTTGAAAAGAGTATTTACAGGAGAAAAACATTTGGAAGAAAGGTTTATATTTGCGATACAGGTTTCTCAAAACTATTGAAATTCGAAAAGGACTTAGGGAAGAAAATGGAGAATGTTGTTTTTCTAGAACTTGTAAGAAGGACCAACCAAGATCCGTTGCTTGAGATTTACTATTTCAAGGATTACCAGCAGAGAGAGGTCGATTTCGTTGTTAAAAACGGTGTAAGAATAAAACAACTCATTCAAGTAACTTATGCTTCAGCAAGAGATGAAGTTGAAAAGAGAGAGTTAAGAAGTTTAGTAAAAGCTTCTGAAGTTTTAAAGTGTAAAGACCTTCTGGTTATTACATGGGATTATGAAGGCGAGGAGAAGTTTAAAGGCAGGAAAATAAAATTTACGCCTCTTTGGAAGTGGTTGCTGAGGATTTAATAAATTACGTCACAATCTCTACAAGGACTCATCTCAAAGATATCAGTTTCTCCATAAGATTGCTAGCCTGAATTATTCCTAGGTCACCAAACTTAACGCTCTCTTCATCGAATTTTTTCACGCTATCTTTTTCTTCCGCGCCGTAAATCAAAATAGGCACATAGCCCAGAACATGCTCGCCTGTCTGAGAAGAAGTTATGTGATCAGAAGTTACGACTATTAAAGCGTTGTCTATGTTTATAAGTTGGGAGAAAACCTCTCTATCAACTCTTTCCAGAAATAAGCGTTTTTCGGTAAATTTTTTATCATGTGCCGCTACGTCGGCACCCTTTATATGCAGCCATACAAAGTCGTGAGTTTTAATAAGGTTGAATAATTGCTCTATCTTTGCACCAAGATCTGTGTTTGTCAATCCATTACCAACCTGCACGGCATTTAATCCGAGAATTTTTCCGACACCTATACTGCCTGTAACTGCTGCTATGCATGCTCCTTTCAAGCCGTATTTTTTCTCAAAGGGCTTCATTTCCATATATCTACCGGGCGTCCTTGAAAGAATAATATTTGCCATAACATTTCTTTTTTTATTTGCCTCGTGCTTCGAAAGAATTCTGTAAGATTCATCTGTGAATTCATTAAGTATTCTTGCCGTTCTCTTAGCAACGGGAAATTCTGGATGATGTTCCGGAAGTGTTGCAAAAGATTTTTTTACCTTCTTACCTTCCTTTTTCGGGTCAGTGTCGCTTACATGCTCTGAAAGTTCATCTCCGGAAATCACCAATACACCACGGTGGCCAATAGAATGCTTAAATGTTATGTCACAATCCTTTATGCGCATACCGTTAAGGGATTCGCTCATTTCGTCTAAACCAACTTCTTCGCGCCCCGCTCTTCTATCTAGTACAATCATATCATGCGTAACAGTTGCAAAGTTGCATCTGAAGCATATATCGTATTTTCCCGGATTTAAACCAACGCCTATTGCTTCTGTATAACCCCTTCCAGGATGCTCTAAATAGCCTAAAATATTAAAATTAGCCGCTTCGGAAAAATCTTTTCCGGTGATTTCATTGTCCATCAAACCGCAAATTCCGTTTTCTGCCATATAATCTAAGTTAGGCGTTCTCGCCATTTCTAATGGTGAAGGTCTCATTGTATCCGGTGCTCCGTCAAGCGTTACAAGGATTATTTTTTTCATCAAATCACCTTTCTAAAATGAAAATATGGTTTCTTTTTTTATCCTCGGGTATTTTCTTAAGATCCATCTTTTCTCCATATCCCTTTCCTATTATCATGGGAAATTCTTTTTTAATAAGTTTTTCCGCTGCTCTTAGTTTTGAAGATTTCTCCGCGAATATCGTGAAAAGTCTATCACCTTTTTTAACAACATCCCCCATTTTTTTGTAAAGATATATACCAGCGCCTTTATACTTGGGTGCCCCTGCTTCTTTTGCTATTGTAGCAATTCTGTGATTGTATATCCATAAAACCTTCCCAGAAGTGTTTGCTTTTATATCTAATTTTTTCTCTCCCACGGGTATGTCTTTTACCTTTATATTTGCATTTCCTCCTTGTTCTTTAACAATTTCCCTGAACTTCTTCATTGCCTTTCCGCTTTTAAGGATTTTTAGAGCAAGTTCCTTATTCCCCTTTCCGATCATTCTGAATAGCGTACCTGCAAGCGTTGTTGCTTTATCTATCAAATCATTTGGCCCGTTTCCCTGCAGCGCGAGCAGCGCTTCCCTTGCTTCCAGCGCAGGGCCGACTGCCCTGCCAAGGGGTTGGTCCCCAAAAGTAGAAACACATTTTATTTTCATTTTGAGGCGTCGGCCAAGTTCAATGAAATCTTCCGCAAGGTCTTCTGCCTCTTCTACGGTTTTAATTTTAGCGCCCCTGCCGGTTGGAATGTCGATCACAACATATTCAGAGCCAACGGATTTCTTTTTTGATAGAATAGAGGGGAATAACATAGGGTCTATCCCTAAAGGAAATTCTATCTGAATGAAAATATCATCGGCAGGCGCAAGATCTAATGCTCCACCCCAAACTAAACAGGCGTTTGTTTTATTTACAATTCTAACTATTTCTTCTATTTCGAATTCAACCGGTGCAATACATTCCATTCTATCCGCGGTGCCAGCAGGCGATGTTATAGCGCGGGAAGATGTTTTCGGCATTGTTAGATCTGCTACCGCTACTATCGGAACAACGAGCAGCGAGGTTTTATCTCCCGGTATACCGCCGATAGAATGCTTATCCACAACCGGTTTTTTATTGAATTTAATAGTTTTACCCGTTTTTATCATAGACTTGGTAAGATATTCCGCTTCTTCCATAGAAATTCCTCTTATATATAAAGCCGTAAGAAAAGATGCTAATTCTATATCAGAAAGCTTTCTTTCTACAGTATCCTTTATTATTTTTTCTACTTCCTCATAACTCAAATAGCCACCGGCAAGTTTTTTCCTTATGTATTTAACGCTCTCCGGTCTTTCCTCTGGCTTAACCTTTACGGCTGCACCTTCTTTTAAGCGCATACTCTCAAAGCAATCTTCTGAAAGAAGTATTTCGCCTTCCTTTGCAAATTTCTCGGTTATATCTATTATAGCAACGATCTCACCTTTCTCTGAAAAAATTCTTATTCTCTCCATAGGTTTAACTCCCAAATATTCTGCATCGCTTTTATTCATAACACCTATCATTTTTCCTGCTTCAAGCGGTATTTTTTTAACCTTTAATTTCATTCTCTCACCTGCATGCATTTCTTTCTAAAACAGAGTTGCAAACTTTTTCCGGATTAGTGCAGTCATACCCATAATTATGATATTCATTAGCGATTTTACAAAGATTTTTTATATACCAAACTATCTGCGGTAGTGAAATGTCTGCAGATGTGTTACAATTATATTTCGCCCAGTATTCGCAGTTCTCTATCAATACTTCCTTTGCCGAGGCACATTCATAACCAGGCCTTGCGACTTCACAGCCATGTTTATCGCGATATGCCGGGATTGAAATCAGTATTAGAAAGACTATAAAAATTGCAAGAATTGCTATATCGCGCTTTGTAAGTTTATCTTTTATTTTTTTTAACATGGATAATAAATTTGAAGAGATGTTTATAAATTTAGTTTGGTGAAGAAATGCTGCTACGATAAGTGCTAGAGTCACGGTTAAAAGAATTGAGCGTAAAAGTGTTTTTTCTGCGCACTACCTGGCTATATACAAGAGTTTTCGCTTCGGTATCGCAACTCTGGCTTAATTCGCGGCTATTAAAGACTATTTCCAGATCGAAGAACATTCGGATAACCGAGAAATAATTTAGAAAAGAATTAATTTCGAGATTGTTTTTTCTGCGCGGTATCTTAGATTGCTCGGATTTGATTTTGCTATGCGCTTTTCGCGATAATTCGCTGGTTTCAGGTGCGGTAAAGAAAACATTAAATTTCTCTAAAAAAATTCCTATTTCATGGATTCGGTATTGCTGAGAAACTGCAGGTTTGTTGTAACGCACGCGAAGAAGCGTGTTCTTGAAAACGTTGATATCTTGATAGAAAACGGGAAAATCTCGCAAATCGGGAAAAGCATAAAAGGTGAAGCAGAAGAAAAAATCGATTGTTCACAAAAGATAATTATGCCCGCGCTTTTCAATGCACACACGCATGCAAGCATGGTATTGTTTCGCGGTTATAGAGATGATCAGGAATTGCAGACATGGCTGCAAGACATTTGGAAGGTCGAGGCGAAATTAAAACCAAAGCATATTTATGCAGGCGCGCTATATGCATGCATGGAAATGGCAAAAAGTGGAACATGGTGCTTTGTAGATATGTATTTCGAGGAAGAAGAAGTTGCTAATGCTGTAAAAAAAGTTGGTTTGACCGCTTTGCTCGGTTGTGCAATTATAGATGCGATAAAAGGTTGGGACTTAGAGAGAAGTAAAAAATTCATAAAGAATGTTAAAGGCAGTGAAAACATAATTCCTGTTCTGGCACCGCATTCAATCTATACATGCTCAGAAGAAACCTTAAAAGAGGTCAATGAATTTTCTAAAGAACATAGCCTTTTCAAAACTATTCATTTATCTGAAACGAGAAAAGAGGTTTTTGATTGTGTCAAGAAGTACGGAAAAAGACCTGTGGAATATCTTCATGATCTTTTCTTTCTCGATGAGAAAACCGTGATTTTCCACGGAAGTTGGGTAACTAAAAATGAAATAAAACTTCTCGGAGAAAACAAAGTAAGCGCAGTGCATTGTCCGGTAAGCAATATGAAACTCGCGACAGGCGGAGCCTTTCCTATGCGCGAATATAGAGAGCAAGGAGTTAGAATAATGCTCGGTACTGATGGTGCATGCTCTAATAATTCATTGGATATGTTTCGTGAAATGAAAGTTGCCGCTCTTTTGCAAAAATGGTTCAGATGGAAGGGAAGCGAAGTAAAGGCAGAGGAAGTTTTAGAATATACAACGAATTCGCCTTGCGCGTGCTTCGGACTGAACTCTGGAAGTGTTGAAATAGGAAAAGACGCTAATCTTGCCTTGCTCGATGTGCGCCACTATTCATTAAGGCCGCTGAGAAACGTTATTTCAAATATTGTTTATTCCGCAACAGGAAATTGTGTTTCTGATCTATTAGTTCGCGGTAAGTGGATTGTGAAAGATGGAAAACTTGTTAATTTGGAAGAAGAAAAGATAATCGAAAAAATGGAAGAAGCGGTCGAAGACCTTTTGGGGGAAGAAAAATGAAACTTATCTCAAGCGTATCTGGCGGAAAGGATTCTGTGTACGCGTTTTGGTTAATGCTTCAGGAGGGTTTTGAAATAAGGCGCTGGGTTACATTTGTTCCCAGAATTAAGGAAAGTTATATGCTACATTCTTTAAATACACAAATCGTCGAGATTCAGGCTAAACTTTCTGGTGTTATGCATAAAAAATTTTTTGTCACGGGCGAAAAAGAAGAAGAAATTAAAGAAATGTTGCAATACTTGAAAGAAATGAAAGAAAGTGAAGCATTTGAAGGTTTGGTATGCGGCGCGGTGATGAGTGAGTATCAGAAACATAGATTTGATATGATTTGCGAAGCGCTGAATATACCTTGCTACGCGCCTTTATGGCATAAAAATAGCGAATCGCTACTAAAAGAAATTGTTGAAAATGGCTTTGAATTTATTGTAACCTATGGCGGCGATGATTTTAAGAACTGGGTAGGAGAAAAAATTTGTAAAAACAACATCGAAGAGTTTATTGATTTTTTAAAAGATATCAAAGCGAATATTTCTGGGGAAGGCGGAGAATATGAGACATTTGTCGTAAAAACACCGTTTTGGGAAAAAGAAATAAAAGTCATGGGAAAAATAATTAAGGAAGAGAATGTCTTAAAGTTCGTAATAGATAAATTTCGGGTTTGAAATCAAGTCAAGAATCTTTTTAGAAGTGAAAATCCCTTTTTCCGTTATAATTTTAGTAATATATTTCCATGGCGTAACATCAAAAGCAGGATTTCTTACCTCTAAATTTTTCAATCTCGTTCTCAAAACTTCTGCTTTTGGTCTTTCTTCAATTACAAATTTTTTTCGATAATCTATTTTAAGCGTGTTTCCTACCACATAAAACGGTTTTTTAAATTCTTTCGCTAAAACACCTAAAGTAAATGTTCCTATTTTATTCACATTTCCTTCTTCTCGCATTGCGTCGCTTCCTACTATTACAAGGTCGCACTCTTTAATGAAAACACCGCGCGCATTATCGGTTATAAGCACCGTCTCTATCCCGTATTTCGCAAGTTCCTTTGATGTTTTAACTCCCTGCATTTTCGGCCTTGTTTCAGCGACATATACTTTTTCTATTTTTCCTTCATTCCAGGCACGTTTTATCACAGCAAGCGCTTCTGAAGAATGACAATACGTCATGGCAGTAGCACGCTTCTGAATCAATTTGCTACCATGTTTTGCGATTTTTTCTCCTGAATTTTTTAACATTTCGAGCAATTCTTCGATAGTCTCAAGAGTTTTCTCTCTTCTTAAAATTTCCAAGCAATTGTGAAGCACCACCGCAGTCGGTCGGAGATTTTCAAGTTCCTCTGCGTATTTTTCAAATTTTTTATCGAAGCCATGTTTATTACAATAATATCTGAAAAATTCTAAGCATGCAATCGCAATTTCTTTTGCTCCTTGTATTCTGAGATTTTTTATTTCTTTTTTCAACGCAGAAAATTTCATACTGTAAATTTATAATTTCATGGCATATATATTTCTATGGATTTCGAAAAGATGAATGAAAAATTGGTTGAAAAATTAAAGAAATATGGTATTTTAAAATCAAAATCACTCGAAAAAGCATTGTTAAGTACACCGCGACATTTTTTCGTCCCGGAAAATTTACAGAAATATGCATATAACGATTCTCCTCTTCCAATAGGCTTCGGTCAAACGGTTTCGCAGCCTTCCACTGTTGTTATAATGCTGGAAATGTTAGACGTACGCAAAGGACAAAAGGTTTTAGAAATTGGTACAGGCTCAGGATGGCAGGCAGCACTTCTGGCGAGAATGATTGGCGCAAAAGGAAAGGTTTATACCGTCGAAATAATCCACGGTTTGGTCGAGTTTGCAAAAAAGAATTTGGCGAAAACAGGAATAAAAAATGTTAGCGTGATACATGGCGACGGTTCTCTTGGCTTACCTGAAAAAGCACCTTTTGATAGGATCATAATTGCTGCCGCTTCTCCGAGAATTCCCGAGCAGTTGCTAAAGCAGTTAAAAATCCGCGGAAAACTCGTTGCACCGATAGGCGATAGATATGCACAGAAAATGGTTGTAATAGAAAAAGGTAGTAAAGGAATAAAACAAAGTGAATATCCCGGTTTTTTTGCATTTGTACCGCTTCGCGGAAAACATGGGTTTAAGGAAAATTCGTTCTAATTCTGAAATTTCAAATACATCCGATTTGAAAGATATAGAAACTCAAGTATCTTGACTAAGAGTGTATTGATAGCAGCGAATTAATCCGAAAGCCACGATAAGTGAGTAACGTACAGAAATAAAAGCATTCTCGCTGTTAATTCTTTTTTTTCGCTATATGTTCCGCTCTTATCTGGATGCACTAAAGGTTATTTTATCTTTTCAAGAATTATTGCGGGGCAAACTTTTGTAACCCCTTCTGTATTTTCAAGATTTTTTACGAATTTTCTCAACTCTTTAGAATTTTCAAACCAAACCTCTATAAGAATCATATGATCTCCGGAAGTGGAATATAAACGTTTAATTTCTTTTTTTCTTGTAAGCCTATCGAGAACGGAAACCAGTTTTTCTGGAGCTGTATCGATTCCTATTATAGCAATTATTTCAAAACCCAGTTTTTTTGCATCGATTTCTATTGTAAATTTTTTTATAATACCTTTTCTTTTGAGAAATTTTATTTTCTTTCTTATCGCGGCCTCGCTTACACCGAGTTTTTTTGCTATTCTTA
>WAOA01000026.1 GCA_015521535.1 Candidatus Aenigmatarchaeota archaeon
ACCGTGCTCTACTTTAACTTTGAAGACGATAGCGATGGCTATATAGAAGATTTATCCGGCAACGGAAACACAGGCTATTTATACGGAAACACAAGATTACTTTTACATTTTGATGAAGGAGAAGGAGAATATGTTTATGATAAAACTGCTTGGAATAATAACGGACACTTGACAAATACATCTCTTTCCTGTGTTAATACAGAATTTTGTCCTGAATGGAAAAGCAACGGTGATTGTGTTTCAGGTAACTGCGTAAAATTTCGCGGTCTGAACGATTATTTCACAACATTTCGCTTTACTGAAGTAACGCCACAACTGATTTTCAACGATTCTTTCGAATATGCAAGCATTAACGATTTTTGTTCTGCATGGAATCTGCCAAGTTGCCCATCTTCAACTTATTACGAGTATTCTTTAGATTCTTCTACAAATGTGGATGGAAGTAAAAGTTTGAAAATAAAAACAAATGCAAGCAGTGGCTGGAGTTGGACATGCAAGTGGATTAACACAACTCCTGGTGTTTACAAATTTGTCTCGTATGTAAAAACAACATCCAATCTCGCAGGATATCATAATGTAATTGGTATCAACTCAACGAGATTTCTTGGGCAAGTCCTTCAAACTTGCATGGGAATTAACTCTTCTTCTTGGTTTAGATGTGAGGGAATATTTGTCGTGCCTTTAGATGTTTACGGAAATAACAGAAGTGTGAAAATTTGTCTCAATGCTGGAAAGAAAACTAATTCTTCCAATGCTTACGCATGGGTCGATAAGGTTGAAATATGGAAAATAGGAGAAACGAGCATAGATTACGAAGAATATCCTCAGATGGAAGAGTATACAATAACTTTATGGATTAAAGGAAGCAAAAATTTAAAGACATATGCTCAGGGTGTTTTAAATTTTGAAGGTGGTGATTTACAATTAGTTAAATACCCTGCGTATGGAGTAAGATATTCAATAAAAATAGAAAATTTTGTTTATCCGGGGTTTTATCTCACAACAAATCAAACAAAAACAAGCGAAGATCCTTCACACTATGTTTATCATCCTTTCGCAGATAAGTGGATAAATGATTGGATTTTCTTTTCGTTGAGTGTAAATAACAGAACTAACACCACAATAGTATGTATCAACGACCAATGCTTAACCTTGGAAAGAGGATTTTCTTCGGATAAATGGTATAGATTACCGATAATAAATATAGGTCGCGGACAGTGGAAAGGCTCCAGCTTCAACGGCACGATAGATGAAGTCGCAATTTATTCCCGCGCCCTGACAGAAGAAGAAATCAAATCTTTATATCAAGCCCAGAGAGCAAAGTTTATTGAATTTGTTAATGGCAAGCACGGAAAGGCAATTGAGTTTGATGGAAAGGATGATAAAATAAATATATCAAATTCTCCAACTATAAATATTACCGGAAATCAACTAACAATTTTTACATGGATAAAACCTTATGGACAGTCTGGAAGTGCAAAGTTTGTTTATAAAAGCAATGAAAGTGAACCAACGGGGTATGGATTATCTTATCAACAAGGGTATTATGGAGGACTACCAAATCAGACGGTTTCATTTTTCATAGGAAATGGTACAAAAGCATGGAACGGAACAAATGATAATTACTTTGCAATATGTTACAATCCGATTCCTTTAAATACATGGACATATGTAGTAGGTGTTGCGGAAACAGGAGTATTAAAAATTTATGTGAATGGAACTCTCTGTAATACTTCAAGCTATCTTGGCTCCATCCAACCAAACGAATTTCCATTAGAAATAGGTGGACATTATTTTACTGCTGCTGGTGCTAAACAATTTTTCAACGGCACCATAGATGAAGTAATCATCTACAACCGCTCTCTCAGCGAAAACGAAATAAAAAGAACTAACTTACTAACACTCCTCGTACATAATCCTTCCCAGGTAACAATACCTGATCTACAAATAGGTGTAAAAATAAACAACACCTACACCGCAAAAGAAGAATTCTACACAAACAGCACAAACATAGATCTCGCTCCAGGAGAAATAAAAACGCTCAATATCCGCATACCAGAAGGTAACATAGAAAAAGTAATTGTCTCTTCTCCCTGCGGAGTAAGCGCAGAATATTCTCCGTAGGAAATGGGAACAAGCGGGAGATGTGGATAGAAGACAGGGGTAAGTCATAAAAGTCTAGCCACTTCTCATTTTTTGATTCGTAATTTTACCATACAACTTCAACAATTCCGGAATTTCTTATCTCCTTGTCCCTTGTGATCAGTTTAGCATTGAGCAATTTTGCTGTAGCAACGATAATTCTATCGTGAAGCTCTCTTAAACTTATTTCTGAAAGAAGTTTAACGACTTGAAAATTAAAAGACACAGGAATAAAATTGCTTGAAATCTCTATTTTCTCAACTAATTCCTCAAAGTCAAGTTCTATTTTCTTCATTTACACAAGATAAAGACACTCTGCTAAAACTATGGTCGGGATAAATATGACTGTTTCGCCTTTTTCCGCAGAAGCGAAAATTTCATCTATTTTGGGTGGAAGCTTTCCAGCAAGATACCACACGAAAGGGTGAGTATCAGTTACGTAAAACATTGGCTTCGCCAAACAAAGATTTTTTTGCCATTTCTATCGATTTATCCAGCTCTTCTTCTGAAACAAGAATTTTGCACATACCTTTCAGAGTAACAGGCTTTGTTTTCTTTACAAAACTTTCAAACATTATCAACATTTTGAGATTTTCCAATTCTCTTTCTATATTTTCCAATCTTTTTTCAATCTGCATACAATGTATTTTGCAATTAAGAGTTTTTAAATTTTTAAATTCTAGCACAGATGCTGTCCGGATAAGAGCGCCAAAGAGCATTTATGCACAACGCTTGAGAATTAGAAAATTTATTAACGCCAAGGAGATGAGCAAGGTGCTGAGCCCCTGTATAAAGGAAATGTTCTCAAAAATATTTAAAAGAAATAGGAAACCTTTAGTAAATATAAGAAAAATATTCAGAAAAGCAAAAAACCTCTTAGATCTAATTAAACCTAAGAAAAGAAAAATCATAGTCATAGATGAAACTAAGCTTAGCGGTTTTTATGTATGGGCGGCAAGAGATATAGAAAGAGGAGAAATAATAGCCTTTCACGTAAGTAAAGGTAGAAGTTTTTTAGAAGCTTATTTATTTGTGAGAAAGGTTTTAAGAAAATGTTTAGATAAGCCTGAATTGATTCTTGTAGATAAAGGGCCTTGGTATAAATGGGTTTTAGAAAGATTTGGATTAAATTATAAACATGAGAGATTTGGTAAGAGGAATAGCATAGAATCTTGGTTTTTTATTTTGAAGCATAGGACAAAGAGATTCTATAACTCTTTTAAGAGGAATGCGAAGGATATTGGTAAATGTGTTGAATCTTTTGTTTATAGCTTTGTTAGTGTGTATAATTTACTATTGCTATTGAATAGAGGTGAGTTAAGTTGACATGTTCCTCTTGTAAATAAAGCTGGAAAATTTTATGTTGTTGTGGCTGATAAAGCATATGATAGCATGGCAAATCATAAGCATGTTAGAGAGAAACTTGGAAGATATGCTGTAATTCCTGTTAGGAAGAATGTTGATAAAGTGAGCAGGATTAAATGTAGATACAGGAAAGAGATGTTCAGGAGTTTTGATAATAAGATTTATTATCAAAGGAATAAAGCTGAGAGTGTGTTTTATGTTGTTAAGCGTAGATACGGAGATATCTTGTATTGTAAGAGTACTTCTATGAAGAAGAAAGAGCTGAAGATGAAAATTTTGTGTTACAATGTTTATAGATTGGTTAAGTTGGGATTTGATGATTTTTGTTTTTTTGTTGAGATTTCTTGGAGGGTTTCTATGGGGCCCACACAACGAAAGATTTAAATACGCGTTTATTCAATATATTTTCTCGTAATAACATGCTAACGGTGGTATTTTATGAATGCCGCCGAATTAGCACAAATTGCAGTTATTTTATCAAGTTTAATTTCAATTCCATTCGTAGCAAAATATATAAATGTAGAAAACGACTATAAATCCGCGATATCGCTTATAAATAATGATACAAAAGATTTTTCTGGTTTTTACGAAGTTAAACGCGAAATTGGAGAAAACGGAATAATCTATACTTATAAAACGCATAACGGCGTTTACACGGTTAAAATTTCGTCAGACGGTGTTTATTCAGAACTTACTCGAATAGGAAGAAAGGTATCTGTGAAAAGCAATTTTTCTCATGAAATCTGGATTTTACAATCGCCAGGAGTGTATCTCAGAAAAATAAGAAGTTTCGATGGGATAGAAACTATTTTCAAGACACCTGAAGGAATAATGAAGATAAAAATAACTCCTAGCGGTAATCACACAGAATTTTCCGGATTTATTCTGGAGAGTGAGATGAAACCTAAACTTGAAAAAAGCGAAGAAATTCTTAGGAGCGAGGTGTATAATCTGAAGAATTTTACTGAAGATATTCTGGGAATAAGAAAGGTGGAAATAACTTATTTAAAATGCTCCGGTGGTAACGAAAGCGAGTATGTGGAAATTACGAACAAGAGAATGATTCCCATGAACCTGGAAGGATGGAAACTTTACGATACAAAAGGAAATACAAATGTTTTTGTACTTAACTTTACCTTATCTCCTGGAGAAAGCGTTAAACTGTTCAGAAATAGAACCGGTATAATATGGAGCAACGATGATAAGGCTGTACTTGAAAATCTCAACGGAAGAGTAATTTCAGAAAGGGAATGTGACGAATAACATTGTTTTTATTCCTAAATTACTCTTGTATTTCCTCGAGTTTTTTCTTCAGGATACTTGCTGAATTAATAAGTTTTTCCTTTATTTCCTCGAGTTCTATTATTTTTTCAACACCTGTTTTACCTAAAACAACAGGAACGCCTATGGCGATATCGCTTAGCCCGTATTCGTCTTGAAGCACAACTGAACATGGAAATGTTTCTTTTGTATCTTCTACTATTGCTCTTACCATCCTGTAAATCGCCACGCCAGGAGCGTAAAAAGTAGCGCCTTTTCTTTTTATAACTTCCATAGCAGATTCTCTCACCGCTTTTTCAATTTTTTCATCATCTTTAGATATACACATTCCCTCTCCATGTTCTCCAAAAACGAAGTTTTGCGATATAGTTTTTTCCACGCTCCATAACCTTGCGGTATCCAAAAAATTACCCATTCCAATAACGCTTTTTCTATCCTTACCTGTTTCCTTCCACATAACATAGGTCATTATATCAACAGGATTCGTTACAACTATTATAATCGTTTTTTCTGAAATGTTTTTCTTCAATTTCCTTGCAACGTTTTTTATAATTGAAATATTTGTTTTAAGTAAATCCAATCTTGTCATACCAGGTTTTCTCGCAACACCGGCTGTAACGACAACTATATCGGAATTTTCGATTAGCGCATAATCATCGCTTCCTTTAATATTAACAGGCTTTTGCAATGCATAAGAAGCGTGCACCAAGTCCAGCGCTTCTCCTTTGGCCAATTCTTTGTTAATATCTATTAAAACAATTTCCTCTAGGTTTAAATGATTCAGGCACGTAAAAGCACTCGTACTTCCTACTCTACCCGCGCCTATGAAAGCGAGTTTAACCATAACAAATTTGTATGAATAATTTAATAATAAAATTATGCCCGTTCCTATAGAAATAACGATTTTAGGTAGCGGATCTGCTATACCTACGCCGCGGAGAATGCAGCCTGCGATTCTTTTCAAATACGAAGGTGACTATATACTTTTCGACTGCGGTGAATCCGCGCAATTGAGTTTGCAAAAAGTGAATATTTCTCCTATTAAAATAAAAAGAATTTTTATAACCCATTGGCATGCAGACCACTTCGGCGGACTGATACCTTTAATAGAAACTCTTCATATGCTTGGTAGAAAAGAACCCTTGGAAATCTATGGGCCAGAGGCAGAGTGGTTTGTGGATAAAATTCTTGAACTAAGTTACTGGCGTTTTGGTTTTGATATAAAGGCGCGCGATGTTTCTGTGGAAAGAAAAGAAAAGATAGTTGAAGAGGAGAAATACGAAATTTATTCATTTCCAGTTAAACACTCTGTCCCTTCTGTAGGCTATATCTTCTGCGAAAAAGAACACTGGAAAATAATTCCTTCGAAGGCGAAAAAATTTGGTTTATACGGTGAGCAACTTCAATTAATCAAGAAAAAAGGGAGTTTGGTGGTAAATGGAAAAAAAGTTATGATAAGCGAAATTGCGAAGAGAATTCCGGGAAGAATAGTTGCTTATTCCGGCGATACTTTGCCGGTTGAAGAATTTTTCGCTAATGCGTCTAATGGTCTTATGATTCACGATGCCACTTTCGTCGAAGAAATCGATGGAAGGATGCACTCTTCTTTTACAGAAGTTTGCGCTCTTGCAAAAAAATATAGGATAAAAAAATTAGTGTTAACACATTTCAGTAGGAGGTATACAAATGAAAAGGAACTCAGAGAAAAGGCGAAAAAACTTTTCAGAAATTCTGTAATTGCAAGAGACGGAATGAAAATAAAGTGGTAAAATAAATTGATTGAAAAAGTTAGAGAAATTGTCAAAAAAGAATGCTATGAACGGAGCCGGAAGTTTCATATTTCGCATGTTGTTAAATATGCAAAGTTATTAGGTAAAAAACTAAATGCTGACGAAGAACTTGCAGAATTAGGTGCTTTACTTCATGATATTGGTAGAATAAAGTTTGGTGCAAAAAATCATGAAATAACAGGTATATATGAGGCTGAGAAAATTTTGAAACATTGCAAAAATTATTGCTAATGTTGATGCGATGACTCATTTTGATACGGTTTTTGTTTTGTTTCAGGTTGGTATGAAAAGGCATAACAATATTGAAAAGGCGGTCGAATGGGTTTATGAAAAGATTGAAAGAGACTGGAATAAAAAATTAACGATACCTGAAGCGATGCTGTCCGGATAAGAAAATTATTACAGTGTAATACTCTAT
>WAOA01000027.1 GCA_015521535.1 Candidatus Aenigmatarchaeota archaeon
ATACAATTGTTACCGTTTTTGCAGCATTTATACTCTCTAAAATTTTTCGCAGAATACTGAGAAAATCACTTGTATCGCTCCCAGAAGATGCGGCAGAAAAATTTTCTTTCCTTCCGAGTTATTTAATATATTTTCTTACTTTATTCGTATTGCTAAAAATATGGGGTTTTGACCTCGGAAATATTTTGCTCAGTTTAGGTGCATTTTCTATCGCGATTTCTTTTGCCATGAAAAACACAATAGAAAATCTTGTTTCCGGGATTTTAATAATGATGGATAAACCGTTTAAAGTTGGTGATGAAATAGAAGTCAAAGGTGTTAAAGGGAAAGTAGAAAAAATAACAATAAGGTATACTGTTATTTCCGCTGGAGAAGCAAAAGTTTTTATACCAAGTAAAACAATCGCAAACGAATTAGTTAAAAATTATTCTTAGAATTCTTTTTTCCATATATGCACAACGCAAGTTGCGCCGCTTCCGCCGACGTTGTGCGTTAGCCCTATTCTTGCTCCTTTCACCTGCCTTTCTCCTGCTTCTTCTCTGAGCTGCAAAACAGTTTCAACGGCCTGCTTTACTCCCGTAGCGCCAACAGGGTGACCGCAGGATTTTAACCCGCCTGAAGTGTTTACAGGAATTCTTCCTTGCAGAGAAGTTTCACCATCTTCAACAAATTTTCCTCCATTTCCTTTTTCACAAAATCCTAAATCTTCATAAGCAAGGATTTCCGCTATTGTAAAACAATCATGCACTTCCGCGAAATCTATTTGCTCTGGTTTTATTCCCGCTTCTTCATATGCTCTTTTCGCAGCCAATTTCGTTGCTGTAATTTCTGTTAGACTTGTTCTCTCATGCAATGCTATCGTATCAACAGCATGGCCACTTGCAACAAGATAAACAGGTTTTTCTGGTTTAAGAAAATCTTCTCGACAAAGCAAAATAGCAGCGGCACCATCGCTGATAGGAGAACAATCCAAAAGGTTTAACGGCTCTGCGACAGGTGAAGAATTGAGAACATCTTCTACTGTTATTCTATTCCTAAACTGTGCTATTGGATTTAAACTTCCGTGCTCATGATTTTTCACGGCAACCAATGCTAACTGCTCACGAGTTGTGCCGAATTCATGCATATGCTTTTTCGCAAGCATAGCGTAAAGCCCTGGAAAGGTTACACCGTAATACGCTTCCCATTCCTGATCGCTTGCTGCTGCAAGCGTTACAGTTGCTTCTTCTGTTGGCAAATCCGTCATCTTTTCCACGCCTATCACAAGCGCACAATCAATTTTCTCGGAAAGCAGGGCAAGATAAGTTTGTCTTATTGCTAATCCGCCGCTCGCGCAGGCTGCTTCTACGCGAGTTGCACCGCAATTTAACCCGAGATCGCTTGCAATTAAAGCACCTAAATGTTCTTGCCCTATAAAGCGTCCAGAAGACATATTTCCTATCCATATTGCATCTATTTGCTCGTGTTCGATTTCAGCATCGTTTATCGCTTTTAACGCTGCTTCCACAGCAAGTTCTCGCAAACTTTTATTCCAATGCTCACCGAACTTTGTTATTCCTATTCCGGCAGCGACTACTTTTTGCATAGAATAAGATTAAAAATAAAAAATATTTAAACAAAATTAAAAGAATTATCTCTCATCCCCTTCTCCGTGAAGCACACCGCGCTCTTTTCTTGAGAAAAGTTTTTCGAGGTTTTGCTTTGCAACAGCACCCATATTTAACCCTAGTTCGGTGCAAAGTTGCGCCAAATACCATAACACGTCGCCGATTTCCTTTGCGAGTTTTTCTCTTACCTCTTCATCTATTTTCCCGTCTCTATCACGGATAATTTTCTTTATTTTTTCGAGAACTTCACCTGTTTCTCCGGCAAGACCAAGAGCAGGATAAATGAAATTACTTCCTATATCAGGGTAGATCGCTGTTTTCCTACTCTCTTTTTGATAATCTTCAAATGTCAATGACATAAAAAACTAAGTGTAAAAGAAGTTTATAAAGTAATTTTTAAATACATTTAAATGTATTTATTTTTATGCCAAAGGTTATAACGATTTCGGACGAGGCGTATGAAAAGCTCAGCGCGATAAAAGGTGAGAAAAGTTTTACAAAGGCAATTTTATCGCTAATTAAAGAAAAATCGTGCGAAAAGATGTCTAAAAAAGAGATAATAAAATGGATAGAAAGAGAGGAAAGAAAAATCGGCAAGGAAAAGGAAAACATAAGCGAAAAAATAGATGAACTTATTTACGGTGCTAAAAATGAAAATACCTGATTCTTCATTTTTGGTTGCGCTATTCTTACCGGAAGATGTTAATCATGAAAAAGCAAAGGTAATTTTTGAAAAAGAAGAAAAATTTCTAGTGCCTGAAGATG
>WAOA01000028.1 GCA_015521535.1 Candidatus Aenigmatarchaeota archaeon
AAATATCACATCAGAACAACAGGAATTTATAAATTCTATTTTATCTGGTTTGGAACGCAAAGTTGGTGAAGTTGAGATAGAAATAGAAAATGAAAAAAATAAAAGAAAAATAGAGATAGAAATAGAAACCGGTAAAAGCGGTGAAGAAGTAGAAGATTTAATTAAAGAAATAGAAAATAAAAAAGGGTTGGAAGATATTAGAAAGGAAAAGGCTTTGGATGAAATTAAAGATGCTGAAGAAGAAATAAATGAAATGGTAGAGAAATTAAATAATTTAAATATAAGTATTGAGGAAAATGTAACGTATGCTTTAAATCTTCTTATTCAGGCAAAAGAATCTTACAGTAAAAATAACTATAAAGATGCTATAAAACTCGCTAAACAGGTAAAAAATCTAATAGAGAATTACAAAGAAATATATGAAAAAGAATCGGAAGAAGAAAGAAAGATTGAAGTTGAAATAGAAGGAAACCAAACTAAAGTTGAAGTGGAAATCGGTAAAGTTAAGGCTAAATTTATTCTGGAAACAATTGATACAAATGAAATAGTTTCGGAAATTGCGGAAAGAACAGGACTTTCTTTATCGGAAATAGAAAATATAATTAGAATTGAAATAGAAGGACGTGAAAGAACCGAAACAGAAATTGAGATAGAGGATGAAATAGAAAATATAATTAAATCGGAGATAAATGAAACCGAATTTATATTAAATACAAGCGATAAAGAAGAGGTAAATTATGAAATAACAAAGAAAACAAATTTAAGTGAAGAAGAAATAGAAAAAAACATAGAGTTAGAAATTGAAGAAGAAATAGAAAAATCGAAAAAGTTAGAAACTAAAGATTCCGAAGAATATTCTTAGAAGAAATTATGAGAATGGTGAAGATCCAGAAAAATTCTAAAAAACAATAAAACACGAGTTATATTAAATTAATATTGTTATGGGACTCTCTGTGAAATTGATACAGATTCTCTTACAAGACATCTTCTTATAGATATTCCCGCCTATTTATACGCAAATTTCGGTATAAATCTTTCAGTATTTGAGCGCAATCTATACAGTGTTTACGATACTATTATGAAAAAATTAAATTATCGTTGAGTTTAAGAATCTTCCTTCCATTCTTCATTAAGAATTTTCCATATCATTCTCGCTTTCTTTTCACCTATTCCTTGTACACCCGTAAGTTCCTTCTCGCTTGCAGAAAAAACTCTTTTCGGGGTTTTGAATATTTTGAGCAGCCTTTTAGAAAGTTTTGTATTAACATACGGCAATCCCGCAACTATCTCTTGTTGTATTTTCGAAATCGAATTCAATTTCGGTTTTTTTCTCAAAATAACTTCTCTCTTTTCGTCGATTTGCTCGCGTTTAGCGAGATTGAATATTAGCGTAGCGGTTTCTTTCGGGTTTGAAGTATGGAAAACAGAAATGCCGTAATCACAAACCGCGCTTGCTATTGCACCGTATACAGCGTTAATATACAAATTTCTCGAAAAAAAGTAAGAACCCTCTATCACGAGCAGCGGTTTTTCGTATTGGGAAAGCGCGTGAAGTTGCTTGAAAAGTCTTTTATCGATTATACTGTTTACAAAATCTTCTGAAGTTTTGCGCTCAATACATACGCGATCGGAGCATATATAGTCGCCTATTTCCAACTGCTTTTCCCTTATTTCACAATCGAATTTAGATAAATTCTCTACCACAGGCGAATACATCTCGCGGGTGTCGACGATAATTACTATTTTTTCTGAAGGGAGAACCTTTTGCATGTTAAATATTTATTTAAAAACAAAAAATATTTTATGGTCGATAAAATTGCTGAACTCCTGGAAAATACAAACTCTTTATTAATACTCGGTCCTGCCGGCTCTGGCAAAACAACGCTTGCCGTGGACTTAAGTTTACAAAAAGCAAAAGAAGGTAAAAAAATATTTTTCATAACACTAATTCCTTCATCTAATATCGTAAACGGTGTAAAGAAATTGTTTCCTGAAATTTCCGATTTTATGGGAAAAAGTTTTTTCTTCGGATACGTAGAGCCAGAAAGCGATAACGATTTACTCGCAGATGTCGAACATGTCGTAAAAACCTTTAAGCCAGAAATCTTAGTGATAGATCCGCTTTATCCGAATATGGAAAGTTTTGTTTTCAAAGAAATTTGCGACACGTTAAAAATTAATGGAATTTCAGGTATTTTTTGCGGAAATGAAGAACACTTGGAAAGTCTGGTAGATTTTGTGTTGGAAATAAAAGTTGAAAAAATAAAAGATAAAGTTCGTAGAGAAATAGTAGTGAAATCGAGAGCAGCGACAAAAGAGAAAAGATTTTCTTTTAGTATTTCAGAGAACGGTGTGATGATAGAGGAAGAATAGTTTATTCTTTAACAAGTAAAGGCGAGCCTCCTGCGTGCCATGAAAACCTAGGTCTTATTTGAATTTTGTACAGTCTTTCAGAGTTATCATCAAGTATAAGCGCCGTACCCTTAGAGCGCGGAAGTTGGGAAATACTTTTTCTTATGTCTTCTAAGAGATATGTCTGCATTATTTGTGAAAGTGCATTAACATCGCTCTGCGCCGTAAGGCGGTGAGAAATTATAAGATCTGCCTGCGATATGGCATCTTCATGCAGTTTATTCGGCCTTTGTGTTATGAAAACACAACTTATTCCCGGCTGCCTACCCTGCCTAACAAGTGTTAGCAAAGCATCTGAAGCAGCGGTTTTGCCTTTATTCGGAAGAAATTCGTGTGCTTCATCTATTATGAACCATACCATAGGGATCTTTCCTTTTTCGCCTCCTTCTATTATCGATATTTCTTCCCTTCTCCTCGAGAACATCCTTATCTGATATATTTTCCTTGCAAGTATCCCGAGCATAAGGTTTCGTACATTCCAATCCTGTAAGGAAACATCTATAACACTTGCTACGCCAGGCTCTAATAGTTTTTCTACGGGAGTAGCACGCTCAGAGAAAATTCCCCATTCCTTTGCAGATATAAAACGATTCTCCAATGCAAGTTTTTCTTTCTCGGTAGCCCTTGTGTCGCGCTCTATTTCATCGATAATATCATCTATTCCGTAAGTCCCTCTTTCTTTTAATCTTTTAAGAACTCTTTCCAGAAGTATTCCTAAAGGTTCTTGTAAAGTAAAACCAAAAGTTAATGCCCAATCACTTGGCGTAAGTTCGCTCGGCTTTAAAGCAAGAGTAGCATCAAAAGAAATACCTTCGCGTTCATAAGATGAAGCGAGTCCGATAGGAACGAATACCTTAACATCTAAACCTTTTGGTTTCATGTCCCACCTTGCCAAAAGCGAGAAATCGCGTTCATTCGGATATTTCATCGACCAAAAAATCCCCATGGTATCTATCAATATACATGTTAAATTTTTTCTTATTTCTTCTGGTAAGAGAAGCATTTCCTCTGCTATAACTCCGCCTGTGTAACTTTTACCTGAGCCGCGCTTTCCGAGAACAAGTACTATATGCGGACGTAGAACGTCCATGAGAATGCGATTAGTATAATGAGCATCTTCCCCTTCTCCGACTATATGCTTTCCTATATAAAGGCACCCTCTATTTCCGAATTTTTCAAGGTCTTCTGGGTCGCGTCCTATTACTATGTCAACGACCATGAGAAATTATCATGTTCTTCTTTATAAAAAGTTATTTACTCTATCCACATCGCTGGTTTCAGCGGCATAGCAAATTTTTTCTTCTTTCCTGGATCTTCTTCCGGATTTATTAATACTTCGCAATTAAATTCCCTTTCGATAAATTCTTTTGCGCCTTTCAGTATGCGTTCTTCATCAATTTTAACAAATTCGAAAAACGCTGATTTAACGAATTTTTCTACGAGGAAACTAACTTCTTTTCCGTATTTTTTAATTTCTTCGTTTTTCATTAATTCTCTCATCGCCTCTTTAGAGTTTTTATATTCTGCAACAACTTCTGCAACTTTCCATTTCCATTCCGGAGCGGTATAGATATAGATTCTATTTAATTTTTCCAAACCCGTGATTTTTTGAATTTCCTTAATATCTTCGACAATGCCTTCTA
The DNA here is from genome assembly GCA_015521535.1 of Candidatus Aenigmatarchaeota archaeon. Classification (GTDB taxonomy): domain Archaea; phylum Aenigmatarchaeota; class Aenigmatarchaeia; order Aenigmatarchaeales; family SZUA-1535; genus SZUA-1535. Next base: position 4,056 of record WAOA01000028.1, read on the forward strand.
TAAATTTTTCCGCTTCTTCTGATTCAGGAGAAATATAATCTTCTTCTACTTCAGGCCATTTGGCAACAGAAACAAATTCCTTCTTACCAAGTTTTTCCCATAGTTCTTCACAAATATGCGGAGTAAATGGTGCCATTAACCTAACCCAAGTCTCGGCAAGTTTTCTTAAAACGAATTTTTTATTCTCATCACTTTTCCCGTAGGTTCTTCTTTCGTACCATTTGTAAGCATGCATAAGATCAAAAAAGGCGCTATGTACCGCGTTTTTTGTTTTAAATTCTTCCAATGATTCGGTTGTTTTTTTAACACTTTTGGTGATTTTATGTAACAACCATTTATCTATTTCTTCAAGGTTTTCATATTCAACTTCCTTCACGTCTTTAAACTGAGAGATTTCTGAAATGATAGAAAAGAATCTTCTCAATTGCCTTTCCAGATTTCCGACTTCTTTTCTTTTCCAGTCAAAATCGCTGTCATGTTCCGCCAAACTCATTATGTAAAGTCTCGTTACGTCTACGCCGTTTTCTTCCAAAGCGTCTATGAAATTAAGAGTATTTCCCTTGGATTTACTCATCTTCTGTCCTTCCAAGGTACCAAAGCCGTTAACAGCTATTCCTTTAGGCCAGAATTTTTCTGGAAATATCGCAACGTGATTAAAAATGAAAAAGGTCAGATGATTTGGAATCAAATCCTTTGCAGAAGTTCTCCAATCAAGCGGATACCAATATTCAAATTCTTCTTTCATTTCTCTTATTATTTCTTTATTCAATCCAGTTGATTTCGAAAGTTCATTTTCTTTTTCCTCATTTCTCTCCTGCGTGAATACATAATCGAAAAGTTCATCGGTAAGAGATTCAGGAGGAATACTATGTTTGTTTATGGTTTTTGAAATCGTATAGTAAGCCATATAAATTGTGGAATCGCTTAAACTCTCTATAACCCATGATTTGTCCCAGGGAAGCGGCGTTCCCAATCCAACCTTTCTGGCGCATGCTTTTTTCTCCAGCCATTCTATTATACCTTCAAATTGAGTTCTCCTACTTTCAGGAATTATTTTCATCCTTTTCAAGCATTCTCTTGCCATTTCTTTCCATTCTTTGTTTCCGTAATCTATAAACCATTGGTTATGAATTATTTTTACTATTGCACGATTTCCAAATCTTGAAATCACTTTATCCTCTGCAAAGTCATAGAGTATTTCTCCGATTCCTTTATTTTTCAATTCTTCTTCTACCATTTCCTTAACTTCGCTTACTTTTTTGTCTTTATAAGGCGGTATTTTGAAAGTTCCTTTATGATATTCTATTTTATATATGTTCTTGGTTGCTTTTTCCAAGAGTTCTACATCCTTCTGCGATTTTATTCCTAATTTTTCACATTCCTCTACCGCAGGAAATTCTCCGTAACCCTCGACAGAAATCAAAGAAATATAAGCGATTTTTTTCACTACGCTCTTATACTTTTCATCTTTCTCTAAATCCTTAAGTGCAGCGTGATCGAAAGGCGCGTGTGCTGGAACGCTCATAACTATACCGCTGCCTATTCGCAGGTTAACAAATTCCGCTGGAAATATAGGTACTTTCGAGTTTGTCACAGGATTTATGCATATTTTGTTCACTAATTCCATTCCTTTAATTTCATCCAAAATTTCAACTTCCCTCTCCTGTTCCTTCAGTTTTTCGGCACATTCCCTGCTTATTACCCATATTTCTTTGTTCACTTTTGCTTTTACATACGTGCCTGAAGGATTCACCCATATATTTGTAACACCGTAAACCGTCTCTGGCCTAAGAGTTGCGCAGGGCAAGAATATTTTTTCTTTATCCGACTCCAAAATGAATTTTATTAAAAAGTATTCCACTACTTGCACATCTTCACCTTCCATTATATCATGGTCTCCGAGAACGGTTTTAACCACAGGATCCCATCTCACGCGGTGCGAACCTTTTACTATAAGACCTTTCTCTTTTAATTTTGTAAACTGCCATTCTATGAATCTATTGAACCACGGATGAAGAGAAGTGGTGTAGAATTCTCTACTCCAGTCTATGCTGAAGCCCGCTTTTTTAAAGGTTTTTTTCGCCTCTTTCATGAAATAGTTGACAACGTTTTTCGGATCTTCGAAAGTATATAATATATCTTCAGGAACATGATAAACATCGCGATAAATTTTTATCGTCTTCTCGTCTCTTTCTTTTATCCGCTGAGAAATTCCGATTATCGGAGCGCCCGTGATATGCCAGGCCATAGGAAAAAGTACATTGAATCCTTGCATTCTTTTGAATCTCGCGATTACATCGGGAATCGTATAAGTTCTTCCATGCCCAACGTGAGGCAAACCAGAAAGATACGGAAATGCTACTGTAATGTAAAATTTTGGTTTTTCTGAATTTACAGACGCCTCAAATATCTTTGCTTCCTCCCATCTCTTCTGCCACTTCTCTTCAATTTCACCCCAAGAGAAATGAATCACCTTTCATCTCAATCACACAAATTTTGAGTATTTATAGATATTTAAATTTATCGTATTTCTTCAAGTTTTTCTGCAGTAATATTTTTAATTTCACAAATTATTCGCAAAATATTTTACTCTCGCTTTTAAAGCCAGGCGATGTAATATTATAATTAAAAATTACTTTGTCCGGAAGAATCACATGGGAAATAGAAAGTATCATACCCCGCTCAAGAAAATACTCTCTGAGTCTCTCTTCAATTTCGTTTAAGTGAATAGAAAACACATTCTCACCAAAATTATCACGTGTCTTAACAACAGAGCACAAACTTTCCTTTATCATTGAAATTTGCTCTAATTCTGGATAGAGCGAAGCGTAAGTTGGATTAGGTCTGTAAATATTCTGGAAAAAAATCGCGAGAAGCGAAACAAAGGAAATGATTATGACAGCGGAAACTATGAAAAATTGTCCTTTAGATCTTGATGATTTGGGCATGCTTAACACCTTTTATTTCCAAAACATTTTCTTTTTCCACCCATTTATTTGCTATTGCAAGGTTTACTATCTGCGTTCCAATAAGATTTATTATGGTCGCGCTGTTAAAAAGTTCCAAGACCTCTTCGCCTATTTCTTCGCCTTTATAGAACTCTTTTTTTACATTCAAAACTATATTTCCTTCTTCAAAAATTTTTCCAAGAATATCGCGGTCGCAAACCGCTAAAATAACATCCTTCCCAGAACGATAGATTTTATAATAAAACTTCATTTCAGTTGCTTTACCGCACATTTCGCACCACACGCTTCGCATTTCATCGTTAATATCCTATCTTCTTTAATAAGTTTAGTATCAGGTCTTTTACATTCTTTACAAAGCACGAATTCTTTTACATAATCCTCGAGTTTTTGCTGAATAGTTCGTGTGTTAACCCTTGTCTGAAAAACAGCATTAGAACCTTGCAGTGTACCAGGAGAAGCAAGTTCTCGTGTGAAGAATTTAAGCATATGTTTAGGATCTCTTCTCAGGTATTCGGCAATATGAACGAAATTCTTTACAACAGTGAATGCACCTTGTATCGAGCTTTCAACCTTAGGTATTTCAAACCTTTCATCGCCTCCTATTCGTTTTATTTTTAAATACGCTTCATTTAGCATTTTTTCATAATCCATTCATATCACCCTTTTTATTTTTCCGGGACGCGGTTCATAGCATGCTCCCGTATCTAGGAGTTCCTGAATTATCGAATCCAATTCTTTTTCAGGAATCCCGGATTTGTCGAGTAATTCCCTGTAATCAGCACCATCTCCGAAATCCAACTCTTTTATCAATTCGAGCACGCTCGATTTGAGTGATTGTTCCTCTTCTTTGAATACATTTTCCGCTTCAACTATTCCTTCTATTTCCCTTTTACTTATCTCTTCGCCCAACAAGGCGAAAAGTTCGTTGATATCTGAGGTTTGCGATAAACATTCTTTTACTTTCTGAATTTTTTCTTTCTGTTCCTTTAAAATTTTCGCAATCTCGACAATCCTTAAAGTCTCGAAATTAGGGTCTTTGACTTTGTTTATTATTTCAACATTTATCCATATTTCGCCTTCTGTAAATTTAACCTTTCCTATAACATCGACCAAATCGCCGTAAGAGATATCGCTGACAGATTCTACATTATCGAAAACCTTTGCTCTTATAACGCCGGTAGAATCGTCTATGGTTAAGGAAGCAAAAGAAGATGCGGGATTTGAATACATATCAACGATATTTCCCATTATTCTAACGCGGGATAGCCTTCTTCCCAATTTAGTTAAAACATAAGAACTTTCCAATCCGCTTTTCGGAATAAATCTTCCCTTTACTATTTCTCCTATCAGCGCTTTTCTCGCGGTTAGCCTGCGTCTTTCCATAATTGTTTTTTCTGAAAAAAGCGATTTAAAGTTTTGATAAATTTAGTAGGCCTTGTGCCAATAAGAGCGGAACTCGTTGTTAAAGAATTAACCGCAAAATCACTTTTTACTGTACGCTACTCGAGTGCGCGAGGTACGCCCATTTTCTTTATTGTACTCTAATTCAACTTGATATTTACACATTCAAATGGTGCGCCGGCCGGGAATTATCTCGGGGTACAGGGGATAATTCCCCGCTTCGAACCCGGGTCTCTGCCGTGGCAGGGCAGTATCCTACCGCTAGACTACCGGCGCATATCAATTCTTTTTTATACAAGAATTTAAAAAATTTTCATTATGCCGAAGCGCAGAAAGTTAGGATATAAGGAGATGAAAATTGCACTTGAAAGAATAAAAATACTCGAAGAAATGAAAAAGAAAAAGCCGGAATTTGCAGAGAGATATGAAGAAATTATAAGGAGAATTAAAAGAGTTGTGAAGATAAAATAATTCTGCTGTGCCTAACTAAACACTCAATTAAGTTCGAAACCCATTCTCCGTCTGTATTCACCTGGGTTCGCAATTTTTCCGTCGATACATTGGGTTTTCCTGTAATTTTCAGAATATTTATGGTAAAGACTAAAATCTTTGATATTGAAAAACATATTTAAATCTCTGTAACAAACCAAATCTCATGACAGAAAGAATTTCCTTATCTCCTGAGGCCCAGCAAACGCTTGTACAATTACAAACATTTCAACAGCAACTGCAGGTTACTATGTATCAGCGCGATTCTCTTACTCTGCAAAAAATGGAGATAGAAAAAGCCTTAGAGGAACTTGAAAAGAGCGCGAGCAATGAGGTATTTAAAATAGCAGGTCCTGTGCTTATAAAAACTAACAAGGAAAAACTCATCGCGGAATTAAAAGAAAACCTTGAAAGTATAGAGTTGAAATTAAAATCTCTTGAAAAACAAGAGGAAAAGTTGAGGGAAAAAATAAAGGAGAAGCAAGAAAAGTTGAGGGGAATTTTAGAAACGGGTGAAAAAGCCGGATAGACAAAAGTCGAATACACGTAAAAGTGATAACAAAATCTTTAAAAGGTTATGAAAGAAATTAAGAAATAGGTGAGGTACGGGAGGGAACAAACCCCAACCGGGTTAAGGGATCATAAACCTTGGCGTTCCCCCCGCCGAACTGATTTTTTTTGAAATTATTTATATTTAAAGTTTTCGGTTTTGGCTGTGGTGCTGTCCGGATAAGAAAATTATTACAGTGTAATACTCTATTAAGCGTAAACCGCCCTTTCAAAGGGTTTTGGCGTTAATAAATTTTCTAATTCTCAAGTGTTGTGCATAAATGCTCTTTAGCGCTCTTATCCGGACGGCATCTTAACTTTCTCTATCCTAAAGCATAATAGTAATGTCTGTAAAATGCTAAAACAAGTTCTTCTTCTTTTAATTACGTTTTTAAATGTAGAGTTAGATAAAAAAACTATGGAACTTATGCCTCCGAAAGGAACGCGTGACTTTCCGCCGGAAATTAAAATTTTAAGAGATGAAATTTTCAGAAAAATAGTGAGTATTTTTGAAAGATACGGCTTCGTGCCAATAGAAACACCTGTTGTAGAGAGATGGGATATTTTAAAAGGTAAATATGGTGAAGAAGCGGAAAGCAGGCTCATATGGCGGTTCAAACTCCCTTACTCCGAGAAAGAATATGCTTTAAGATACGATCTCACAGTTCCGCTTGCAAGGTTTTTCGCACGGTTCAATCCAAAGTTGCCGTTCAAAAGATATCAAATAGGCAGGGTTTACAGGTATGAAAATCCGCAAAAGGGTAGATACAGAGAATTCTATCAGTGCGATGCAGATATTCTTGGTGCTGAAGAGCCGTTTCCTGATATAGAGATAATAGATATGATGAGCGAAGTCTTTGATGAATTTAAAATTCCAAAATATTTGATAAAACTAAACGACAGAAGAGTTCTTAACGATATCTTTGAAAAAAGACTAGGAATAAAAAACGCTGATATCATGCTCAAAATTTTTAGAAGCGTGGATAAACTCGATAAGATAGGTAAAAGCGGTGTACTTGCAGAACTTGAGAAAATGGGATTACCAAAAGATAAGATAGAATACATTTCAAAAATCCTTGAAACTTCAGAGTACGCAAATAAAGAAGTTCTGGAATTTCTGGAAAGGTTTAGCGGTGAAGGTGTTGAAAAAGGTAGGAAATTACTTGAAAATATTTTAGATTATTCCAAAGTGAAGAACTCTGTAAAAATAGATTTATCGCTTGTAAGAGGGCTGGATTATTATACCGGGATGATTTTCGAGATAGTGGTTGAAAAACCGCGAATAGGCAGTTTGTCTGGCGGCGGAAGATATGATAATCTGATAGGGATGTTTATCAATAAACAAATTCCTGCTGTAGGCGGTACAGTAGGAGTTGAAAGGCTCATAGAAGCAGGTATTGAAAACGGTATTTTCAAGATAAAAGAATGCGCTATTGCCGATGCAGGAGTTATTGCCTTATCGGATTCTGCAATGAAATACGCGCTAAAAGTTGCGCACTCTTTGAGAAAGAACGGTGTTAATACATACATGATTTATAGACCAACATCTCCTGTAAAGGGTATTAAACACCTTGAAAAGAGAAAAATAAAATACGCTGTATTAATAGGTGAAGAGGAAGTTAAAGAAAAAACTTTTACACTTCAAAATCTTGAAACAAGAGAAAGAGATAAGTATAAGTTAAGCGAAATAGTAAAAGCGACGAATAAGATTCTTTCATAGTATGAAAATATTTTTGTAGTTAATTCTAATAATAATTTATGTACCTCGAAAAAATGATAGGTAAAACGATGGCAGATATAGTAAAAAAGTCTGGTATAAACTGTGTTGTTCTTCTTACCAAAAATGAAAACACTATTACGTGTAAAATAGTTAAAAACCGAAGGATAGTAAAAGAAAAATTTGAAGTTGAACCCATGCCTTCCGGCTCGATAAATCAAATAAGAATGATAATAAAAAATTTGGTAGAGTACAAACTGCTCAAAGAAGGCGATAGAGTTATTTGTTTAGTAGACGAAAGTTTGGGAATAGGTTTTGAAGGATTATTTTTGTTTTTCACTATCGATCGCAAATTCCTTGAACTCACAACCCTGGAATTGAAAAAAGAAGTGAAAAAATCGGTTTTCGAAGCGGTATTGGAAATAGCAAGAGAAATAGCAAAAGAGGGAAGAGAAGGTAAGAAAATAGGAACGGGATTTGTAATAGGAGATTATGAAAACGTATCCAAAAGGATAAAGCAGTTGGTTTTAAACCCTTTTGAAGGACATAGAGTTAATGTAACCGATCCCGCACTGAAAGAAACGATAAAAGAGTTTTCGCAATTAGATGGCGTATTCGTTATAGATGAAAAGGGTTTTGTGCGCTCAGCCGGGAGTTATATAAATGTCAATACCAGAAATATTAACCTTCCCGGACTTGGCAGCAGGCACCTTGCATGTGCCGCTATTACGAAATACACCTCTGCCGTAGCGGTTTGCGTGAGTGAATCTGGCGGAACGATAAGGGTTTTTAGAAACGGTAACATAGTTATGGAAGAAAAACCGTAATGTTTTAAATTTTCGTCATCTAAAATTTTAATTAGGGTCCCGATGAAATGTGATAGGCGTAAGGATAAATGACTAGAAGGAGGTGATAAGAGGGGCCCATTAAAGGTGATACGCATGGATGTTTCATTAACTCCGGAAACTTTACTGATTTTTTTAGTATTTGTCGGTGTACTTGTGATATCGTATAAATTTTTTAAATTCGTTACGAAAGCGGTAGTCGTCGCTTCTATCTCCTTTGCCTTTCCCTGGATAGTAAAAATCCTGAACTTACCTTTGCCTATAGAAGCAAATATCAAAACGGCCGTTGAATTCATGCTTCTCGGTCTCGCGGTTTTCATCATCTATGAGTTCTGGCATTTAGTAAAAGCGGCAATTTCGTTTATTTTAAAACCAATAAGATGGGTACTCAAAAGAGTGTTTTGAAAATTATGCATAAATTTCAGACCAAGTTTTTTCTTCTGCAAAAGTTTTTCATAGTTGATGCATCTGAAAATGTTTTTAAACCGTTAGGCCCGGAACCTGAAAAATTCGATATTTTTTACTTTTTGCAAAAAATTTTAAATAATTATGCCTTTAAAATTAGTTAGAGAATTAAAAAGGTGGTGAAGAATGAATTATCGTGAAGAACTTGAAGTAAATTCATTTCCGGGTGAATTTATAAGTTCTCTAAAAACTCGAGGAAACGAGAAGCCAAGAATATACAAACCCCGAGGAATGTGCAATAAGGCAATATATGAAGACTTTTTGGAATTTCCAGATCCAAAGGAATTTATTAAGAAAGGTGGTGCGTTGCTTTTAACAGGAGAATATAAAACGCCAGAAGGGGCAAGGGTGTATGTAGAAACTTCGGATCCATTGCTTCCAGTAATTCTAGAAAAATGCAATAATGACAATTGCCTTATAACGAACGTGGGAAATCTTAGAAAAGTGGAAAGGTACGGAAGAGATAAAATTATTATTTATACTGATCAAATGAAAATTGAAGCAAGAAAAATAGGTGTAAAAATATGGAATGCTGTTAAATACATTAGACAGCGTAGTGAGGAATGGAAAGAAATAAGAAGAAAAGTAAAAAGAGTTCCGATTCAAGAAAGAAAAATAGAAAGGAGCGAAATACCGCCTTTAACACCAGAAGAAGCAACCGAAATAGAAAAAATAGTTGGAGAGCATAACCGTGAACAGCGCCGGTTAATCCAGGAAGTGATAGGAAGACCTGAACCCACGCCTCTTTAGGTGTTTTTTACCCTTTAAATATTTTGTCTTCTCAAAATTAAAATATGAAAGAAGAATTAAAAAGGAAGGCGGAAAAGGATATTATAGAAAGTGCTATAAAGTTAAAAGAAAGTTATTTTAGTCAGATAGAAAACCTTAACGGAGAATCTACAGCGCTTTTAAAAGAGATAAACGATACATTCGACAAATATATTCAGGAAGTTAAAGAATCGTTTGAAAACGGAAATTTCTGCCACATACTTATAAAAACTTTGGATTTAGAAAACTGGATTTATAAACACCTTCCAGAAGATGTAGAATCGCATATAAAAAATAAACCAATCCCTAAAAAATATGTTGCAAAAATAAAATGGAAAAGAGTTGAACCAAAACTTAGAGAGGCGTATAGAACGTATAGAGAACTTGTTTACTATTCAATCGATACCCTACTTGAATTACCGGAAAAAGAAGAAAAAGACTACAGCCCTGAAGTCGTTTAAAATCTTTCCGCATCTTCTAAAAGCAGATCAGGAATTTCTCCTTCAAGAATTGGAAATTTCAGTTTGCAGTTATCGCAGATTAATTTATCCTCCTTTTCCTCATAGCGTAAATCGCCTTTACATTTCGGACAGGCGAGAATTTCTAAAAGTTCTTTGTCTACGGGCATGAAGATAATTACGCAGTACTATCTATTTAAATTTTCAGGTAAAGTTTAATTTTTATGGTATATGAATACGGACATTCATGTTATTATGGAGATTTAACAGATGAAGAAGGTAAAGGCTTTTACGCTGAAAGGTAGATTATGCCATTTTATCCGGCATGAAGCCATCGCTACCTTATCCCGAGCCAGAAGAACTGCCGAAATATTTTGATATAGATGTTCTTCCGGAATATGGTAAAGGACGGGAAAAAGATTTTTCTGATTCTTTATAAGGTATTTAAAAATTGACTTTTTATTCCTGATTTATGAAAAACCTCGTACTTGTTGGTTTAGTGCATGTGGATCCGCGCGGATATTTAAGAACCCTGAAACTTATGAAATATTTTAAACCAGAACTTGTAACCATAGAGGGTTCTCCTCTTCCTTGGAAAGTACTTGATTACATAAAGGAAGTTATTGAAAAGTATAGTTGCAAATATCCTTTATCAACTGTTTTCGGAATTGGTCATTTAATGTGTATAGATGCTTTCTTTGTGCCAAAAGTTTGTGAAGAAATGAGGTAGAATATGCATTTATAGAGCCGGAGATGAAAGAATTTGAAAAGAAAATATATGGTCGTATAGATGAAAAAGAGGAAGAAAAATTAATAGAGAAAATGGAAAAAGAATTAAGAAAAATGAACTTTCTGCCTCCTTATTCGTCTTTTTATGAATTGACGCTTCAGAAGTATACAGAAATGGCTTATCACTATAAAAATCTTACTCATGAACAGAGAGAAGAAATAAACAGAGAACTGAACAAATTCAGAGCAATCACCGGAAAAAATTTGGAGAATTTAGAAAATGAAATTCTCGAAAAGGATTTTTACCTTGAGAGAGAAAAAAAGAATGGCTAAAAGAATCAAAGAAATAAGCCCGGATATGCATTTTGGTGGAATGGCCCATGTATTTCCTGAAGAATACATAGAAAAATACGATAAAATAAAAAGTTATACACTTCCAGATTTACTTTCCTCTTCTTTTAAGATAACAAGAATTAAATTAAGAGATGCTGAAAAACTTTGACTTTCACTTCCTCTTCCACATTCTGGGATAAGTTCCGCGCTTCATTATTACGCGCTCCGTTTTTACAGCAATTCTCTTTCCGCGAAGCATATCTTCGCTGGGTATCAAAGCCTTTCCTATCGCTACTAACTCGCCCTTTAAAGTTGTTATACAAACCCAATCTCCGGGAGAAATGCCTTTTTCAACCATTACTATACCGCTTGTTGAAAGCGGCGCGCCGTTGCAAATAGCGTCGACAGCAGAATCTTTTATTACAATTGTGCCTGTGAAATCGCATATTTTTTCTCCCGGATAAACAATTTCGCGAAGATATTTTTCTTCGCCTGTTTCTTTCCACCATTTGTATGCATCGATCAAGTCCTGCAATAAAACAGCGTTGCTTTCACTAAATATACCGCTTTTTATTCTTCTCAACTCCTGCATGTGCGCTCCACCCAAGTACTTGCCCATATCCGCGATCAGTTTTCTTATGTAAGTTCCTGCCTCGCAGGATATATGCATTAGAACATCTCTTCCGTCGATTTCCAGTATTTTTATAAAATAAACTTCTCTTTCCCTTTCTTTCCTCGCAACCGCGCTTTTTTTAGGCGGGATTTGTCTGATTTTACCGGTGAATTTTCTAACCACTTCCATAAGTTTTTCTTCTGAAAAATCTTTATGCACGTGCATTAGCGCGATATATTCCTTATCGTTTTTGAGAAGAATCGGCATTAATTTAACCGCATCGTTAAGCGCGATAACAAGAACGCCGCTTACTCTCGGATCAAGCGTACCAGCGTGAGAACATTTTTTGATCTTCATTATTTTTTCTATCCACGAATCTATCTGATTGCACGTTGGGCCGGGCGGTTTATCGATAACAACTAATCCGAAGTTTAGCAGTTCTTCTATGCTTCGCACTCCAGGGTATTTACCGAATTCCGAGAGCGAGGCTTCATATGCTCTTACCAAAAACTCTTTTTTCATATTCTTGATTACAAAGAGGAGATTAATAAATTTGTTTGGAATTGAAGAAAAAAAGAAAGAAGAAAATCTCACCTGAACGCTATTTCTTTTTCTTGGATTTCTTACTCCCTTTCTTTGCTGTTTTCTTTGCTTTGGTTTTCTTAGAAGACTTAGAAGATTTCTTTTTCGTTTTTGTTCCGCATCTTCCAGGCAATTCCACCACCTAATTTATATGATGAATATATCCGATTTATAAAATTTACGTTAAAAACTAACAGTTAATACGTCAATTTAAGAATATTATCTGTTTCCAGTCAGTGAGAATAAACCTAGTGATTTTATACCGGGCTGTTTTTCTTTTCAGGACGAGACCTAATGTTAAGAATTAATTTAATAGACTCTCAAAATAAAATAATATCATGGTTTCATATGTGTCGCATCCGCTCTTAAAAGAAAATGTTATCGAAAAAAGGGAATACCAGGAAAATATATTGCGTACCGCTGAAAAAAAGAACACATTGGTTGTGCTTCCAACCGGCATAGGCAAAACGGTAGTAGCGCTTCTCCTGTGCGCGAAGCGTCTTGAAAAATATCCGGAAGAAAAAGTTCTTATCCTTGCACCTACGCGACCTTTGGTAGCGCAGCATAAAAAATCGTTTCAAAACGCTATGACTTTAGATGAAGGTGATTTCAAATTAATTACAGGAACGATAAAACCCGAGAAGCGCGCTGAATATTACCGAAAAACAAAAATAATTTTTTCCACTCCGCAAACCGTAGAAAATGATCTTAAAGAGGGTAGGCTTTCTCTAAAGGATTTTTGTCTTTTGGTTGTGGATGAAGCACACAGAAGTGTAGGAAACTATTCCTATACATTCATAGCAAAAAAGTACATGCTACAGGCGGAGCATCCGCTAATACTTGCGCTTACGGCAAGTCCGGGAAGCGACGAGGAAAAAATACGTGAAATATGCGAAAATCTTTTTATCCGTGCGGTTGAAATAAGGACAGAGGAAGATAGCGATGTTAAGCCATATGTAAAGCCGGTAAGCATAGAAATAGTAAGGGTTTCCCTTCCACCGGAACTTGAAAAATTAAGAGGAAAAATGAAAGAAGTTCTCAAGGAGAAGAAGGAACGACTCAAGGAATACGGAATTAGATTTAACACAAAACGAGATTTACTTCAACTTCAGGCGAATCTCGGTAAAAAAGCGGGACAAGGAGAAAAATCGCTTTTCGGAATACTTATGGTAATAGCGGATGCGCTTAAAATATGGCATGCTTTAGAGTTATTAGAAACGCAGAGCACAACCGCGCTGAGAGAATATTTAGAAAGGCTGCAATCTACACCGCAAGGCAGAAGGCTGTTCAAAGATGAACGTGTGAAAAGTGTATACTTCGAAGTTTTAGGCAGAGAGGAAATGCATCCTAAGATTACAAAATTAAAATGGATTGTAGAAAACGAATTGAAACATGCGGAAAGAATATTGGTTTTTTCTCATTATAGAGACAACATAGAAAAACTCTACGAAGAGTTGAATAAAGTTCCTGGTTGCAGACCTTGCTATCTTATAGGCCAGGCCGGCGAAAAGGGACAAACCCAGAAAAAACAGATAGAAACCATAAAAAAATTCGAAGAGGGAGAGTTTAATTGTCTTATAGGTTCCCCGGTAAGCGAAGAAGGTCTGCATATTCCCAGCGTGGATGTGGGTATTTTTTACGACGCTGTACCAAGCGAGATAAGGCTTATTCAAAGACGCGGAAGGATAGGACGCGTAAAATTAGGTAAGGTTATATTCCTCTTGCTACGCGGTTCTCGTGACGAGGCTTATTTTTACACAGCGCTCCGCAAAGAAAGAAAAATGAAAAAAGTACTTAAAGATATGAAAAAATTCGGGATAAGAAAAACCACGCTATTCGATTTCAGATAGATTTTAAAATTTTACTGACCTAATGCCCTTTATGGACCATGCAAAATGCGTTGAGTGGAGGAGAAAATATTATAATCTCCTTAAGAAGTTTAAACTCGAAGAAGTTGTTGAGGAATTGGGTGATCCAGAGGAAATGATAAGGGCAGAAAAACTGTTGAAAAAAGGTGGTGTGAAATTTATCTGGATGGGACCGTGTGAAAACGGGAATACTTTCGATGTGGTTGTTCGCATACCTTCTCTTTCTTCTGAAAGATATTACACTCTCGCGGGAAAACTTGAAAGGATTAAGGATAATTTGTATACCTTAAAAGAAATTATCGAACTCGAGCATACCTGCGAAGAAACTATATACAGGAGAAAGGTTAAAAGACTTCCGGGACCCGATCACCATGAAATAGCATTTTACAAAGTTTTACAGTATTATCTTCCTATGATATGTGCGAAAAAGGGCTGTGGAATTAAAAAAGTTCTTCCTTTTTATAAAAAAGTTCCGGAAGATGCGATGAAACTTTACGATTATCTTGTGAAAAAGAGATATCCTGCCTTAGAGAGGAAGAAAATTCTTTTTGAATACCTCAGAAAGAGGGAAAGAAGAAAGCGCAGATATAAAGGCGAGACACTTCTCGATAAATGGATTTAGACGTTAGAACTCAACGTTTTCTCCCACAATTTCAAAGTTAGAGTTTTTCCATTCGATTATACCGCCGCTCACGTTATACAAGTTCTTGAATCCGTAATTCTTGAGTATTTCGCACGCTATTCTGCTTCTATTTCCGCTTCTGCAGAGACAAAGAATTATTATTTCCTTGCCTTTTAGTTCATCTATCCTTTCTTCCAGTTCGTGAAGAGGAATCCATACAGAGCCTTTAATATGCTCTGCTCTGTATTCTTCTTCTGTCCTTACATCAAGTAGCACAGCATTTTTATTTTTCAAAATTTCTATTGCTTCTGCAGGCGTTATTTCTTTTATTTCTACCATAGATACTCTTTCTCCACGTTTCTTATAAAATTTAGTGAGTTTGTGTTAGGACGTTCAATTAACAAATAAATTACCATCAAATTGTATGCCCCAATAAATGCTGAAAGAATGCATGGAAACACTTTTACAAGACATATTCCAGGCTTTAATTCTACTTTTGCGAGATATTATTGCTTTTATTGGTTATCCAGACAGGACCTATTTATTCATCGAAACCTATATAAATAATCGTTACAATAGTAACGATATGGTTAAAAAAAGTTTCAATATGGTCAACTTTAGAACCATTACTTTATTCTGAACCGAAACATCTAGCAGAAATATCAAAACAACTTAAAAGGCCGCACACAACAGTAAGGAAGCAACTTGCTGTATTTGAAAAGATTGGCTTGATCAAAAAAGAAAAAAAGGTAGGCAAACTTTTTACAGGTTAAGAAGAGTGCCTTTACTCATTGATTATTTAACAATTATTGAAAAAGAAAAATTGCTTAAACGATGCAAAGAGGAGTTGCTCATGAAAGAAATAGTAGATTTTCTCCATAAACTCAATAATCCGATAATTATGTTTGGCTCTGCTGTTGATTCTGTCAAAAAGGCAAGAGATATAGACCTCCTTGTAATAGGAAAACTCAACAAAAAAGAAATAGAATATTTAGAAGGAAAGTTAAACCTAAGATTTCACTTGTTAAATGTCAAAAATTTAAAAGAAATTAACGAAACTTTAAAAGAAGAAATAAAGAAAAAGCATCTAATTATTCAGGGAAGTGAGTGGCTGATAAAATGGCTAATAAGCTAAAATGGTGCTTCGGTAAGAAAGAAGTTAAACTAATCGAGCCGAGTGAAAATTTTAGCTAAAGAATATTTAAATAGCGCAGAAGAAACGTTGCTTATTCTTAAGAATATTACTGGTAAATCGAATATGTGGTTGACAACAACAAAATATTATTGCGAATATTTCGCTTGTTACGCTTTGTTAATGCGTTTGGGTATTAAATCAGAAATCCATGACTGTACAATAGAAATTATCAGGTTTCTTGAAAAGAATGGAGTTGTCGAAAAAGGCACAGCAACAATGCTTGAGAACGATAAAGAATTAAGAATCGATAATCAATACTATCTGAAAAATAGACCCGTTGATATTGATTATAACGCTTTAAGAGATTTCGTTCTTAGAATTAAGGAAATAATAAATACGATAACAAATGAAAGAATAGAAGAAATGATCCTGTCCGGATAAGAAAATTATTACAGTGTAATACTCTATTAAGCGTAAACCGCCCTTTCAAAGGGTTTTGGCGTTAATAAATTTTCTAATTCTCATAGTGTTGTGCATAAATGTTCTTTAGCGCTCTTATCCGGACGG
>WAOA01000029.1 GCA_015521535.1 Candidatus Aenigmatarchaeota archaeon
ATTTGAGACTTTTTCCTTTGTATTTTATTTCCCTTTCTTTTAGATAAGGGTAAACGAACATACCATCCTAAACTAATTTCCGGAGTTAATTTTTTATTTCTTTCGCACAAAAAGCAATCGAACTCTAACAAGAATTTTAACACATACAATTCCACACTCCGAAGGTTAAAAACGGCTTTGTGCCAATAAGAGCGGAACTCGTTGTTAAAGAATTAACCGCAAAACCTTTTTTTTCACGGCGCTTGACTTCACAAGAAGGTTTTCGCTTATCGCGATTTGTGGTTAATTCAATGTTATTGGACAAAGTCTTAAAAAGCGTATTAACCTTTTTAAATAAGTTAAACCATTAGAAATTTATGAATAATGAAAAAGTGGTGTTTGTTTCGAATGAAATTCTTGTAGATGAAATTCCTGCTTACGCCGGCGGCTTAGGAATACTTTCCGGTGGGCTGATATCTTCTGCAAGAGACACGAATTTTCCTTTAATATGCATAAGCCCTGTACACAAATCTGGTTATGTGAAGCACAATATTATTAACGGAAATGTGGAATTCTTGCCAGATCCTTATGAGCCCGGAGATTATTTCAGAAAAATAGATAAGAAATTTTATATCGACTTGAAAAATCTCAGGATATACTTTTGGGTATGGGAATACAAATTAAACGAAAACGTATGCGTTTATTTTATTGACTCGGATGTTGAAGAAAACAAGGAGTATTTGAGAAGGATTACCGATAGATTATATATAGAAAATACCGAGGAAGAAAAACTTCTCAAACGTTTATTACTCGGCTTAGGCGCATTAAAGATCGCTGAAGAACTTAAAATTCCTGTAAAAAAGTTTCATTTGAACGAATCACACTGCGGATTCCTACCTTTGGAACTTTATAAAAAATTAAAAAGCGTGGAAAACGTAAAGGAAAAGATCGTCTTCACAACACATACACCGCTTCCTCACGGTCATGAAAAGTTTGATTACAAATTGGTTGAAAAATATTATGGAATTCCAAAGGAAATAAAATTGATTTCTCCGGGTATGTTGAATTTAACAAGAATTCTTTTTAAATTCTCGATCTACATAAACGGGGTATCTGAAAAGCACTGGCTAATTCTTAGAAGAGAATTTCCAAACACGAATTTTGATTATATTACAAACGGTGTGCATACTAAATGGGTGGAAGATGAATTAAGGGTGCTTTACGATAAATACATTCCTAACTGGTTCACAGAGCCAAAAGAATTCGCGAACGCGGGGATAATAGATTTGAACGAAATGAGGAACGCGAAAAATGAAGTAAAAAAGAAGTTGATATACCTGATAAATACAGAAGGCTTTTACAATAAAAGTTTTGATGAAAGCGGTGTGCTTATATCGATAAGAAGAAGGATTACGGGTTACAAAAGGAATGACATTCTTTTCAGAGATGTGGAAAGAATAGAGAATCTTTCCAGGAGATATAATTTACAAATACTTATCAGCGGAACGTGCCATCCTAAGGATACGGAAGGTAAGAAAATTCTTTCTCGATTGGTAGATTTACTCTCTACACTTTCTCATACCAAACTCGCGCTTGTATTGAGAAACGGAAAGAAATATGAAAGACTTTCCGTAGCAGGTTGTGATCTTTTCATTCACGCTCCTTTACCGCCTTTGGAAGCATGCGGCACAAGTTGGATGAGAGCAGGGATAAATGCTGTTCCAACTTTGGCTTCAAAAGACGGTGGTGTTTTAGAGTGTTTAATAGACAACTACAACGGTTGGCTATTCGGAAGAAATCTTTTTAGAGTTTTGCCAGAAGAGAGTTACGAAATCTCTGAATTTTACGGAAAGTTGGAAAGTATCTTGGAAATTTATAAAAACGACGAAGAGCGCTACCTTCGCATTTGCAGAAACGCTTTAAAAACAATCGGAAGTTTATTTAATACTCATAGGGTTTTGAAAGAATATATTGAAAGAGCGTACGAAATTAAATGATCTTATTTCACAACTCTAAAAAATCCATTTTTCTTAACTTTCCTGTGATTTTAACGAACTCGGTTTTTTCACGAATCATATTTATGGTTTCTTCATCCAAGTCCGCTTCCGCTTCTGTGAAAAACACGTACTTCCCAGGATTTCTTTTATCTGGCCGCGATTCAAGTTTCCTAAGGTTTATGCGTTTTTTATAGAAAACGTCAAGCACTTCTTTCAGCGCTCCGGGTCTGTCTTCAACCGAAAAGAATAAAGATGTTACTTCAGGATTATCGATTCTTTTATCCTTAGTTATAACATAAAATCTGGTTTTGTTTTCTTTGTTGTCCTGTATATCCCTTTTCAACACAACACACCCGCTTAGCCTTGCTGCATTTTCAGAAGAAATTGCCGCAGAATTATCGTCGAGCATTTTCAACGCTTCCGATGTGCTCGAAGAGTATATTATCTCGGCATTGGGCAAGTACTTTCTTAAAAAATTCATACATTGCATCACTGCTTGAGGATGTGAATAAACGTATCTAACTTTTTTAAGTTCTAATTGCGTCTTAGCAACAAGACAATGCGAAATCTGCAATTCGATTTCACCTATTGCAAAAACATTATATTTCAACAGCGCTTCTACTGCTTCTGCAACGCTACCTGTGAGAGAATTTTCTATGGGTACAACGCCATAGGCAGCGCTGCCACGCTCAACGGCAATAAAAACGTCTTCTATAGAATTGCAATACTTAAGAAAAATTCTATTGCCTACGAGTCTTAGCGCGGTCTCTTCGCTGTAACTACCTTCTGGTCCGAGAATCGCTATGATATCTTTAATTCCTAGAGTTTCATATTGAACTTCTTTTGAAAGTTGGAATATACGAGTAAATATTTCTTTGACTATTACCGGGTTCCTCGTTTTTTTCAGCAAGCGATTTAGTTTTTTCTCTTCAACCTCTTTGATTTCTATAGGCAAACTTTTTTCCTTTTTAAGAGAAGCGATGTCTCTTGAAGCGCTTTCTCTTAATTTCAGTAAATCAAGTATTAGCGAATCGATGACTTCTAAGTAATTTCTATACTCATTCAATGTTTTCGGTCGCTCGTAGATTTTTGATACGTTAAGAATGAAACTATAATCTTCTTTTACGCCGAAATAACTTTTGAAATTTTTAATAAAGTTTTTGTTAAACTCTTCTAGGAATTCGAGAAAGCGCTCTCTTTCTTCTTCTGCGAGTTCCTGAATTTTAAGCATGATTTCAGGATTTTGGGATTTGAGCCTGAGGCATAGTGGTATTAGAGCATTTACCAACGCGGTTCTATAGCGCGTGTTCTTTAAATATTCGTAAAGCGCGAGAAGTGTGAAATGGGTAACTCCCTGTATTTTTGCCATTTCCTTCTCGTGCTCTTCACCGCTCACGATTCGCATACCTGCATTTTCAAGAATTTTCAAGAATTCCCGCGCTTTTTCCGAGTTGCTTTCTATATAGACCACATCGGAAAAATAGGGATAGATATTTTCTCCGAAAAGAGGATGAATGCTCAAATATTTGTGACCGGATTTTCTTAATAACGGTAGAGTACTTTTCTTAGTAGAGGAAATATCAACTACGAGAATTCCCTTCGGAAGTTTTTCCAATACTTCGGAATAAGCGCTTTCCGGTACGCATAAAATTGTTACATCGAATTTATCAAAATCTCTTTCACTAACCTCGCTTTCCTCTCCGCGCGAGTATATCTTTATGTAGTTATCATTTAAAATCTTATGAAACGTTCTTCCCATTCTGCCGTAGCCGTAGATTAATATCTTCATAAGTTATAAAAAGGTAGAGAAGTATTTTAAAGTTATGGGTATGAAAGTTTGGTATAACGGAAGTGTTGTCGAAGAACCGAGAATCCCGATAACATGTCATGCTTTGCATTACGGAACAGGTGTTTTCGAAGGTATAAGATGCTACAAGTTGACAAACGGAAAAAGAGGGATATTCAGGTTAAGCGATCATATAAAAAGACTTTTTCTCTCAGCGAAAGTGCTAAAAATGGATATTAAGTTCGCGGAAAGTGAAATACGTGAAGCGTGCAAAATTGTGATCAAAGAAAACGGGCTGAGCGATGCATACATAAGACCTATAGTTTTTTATAATTTCGGAAGAATAGGACTTAACGTTTTGAAAGAGAATGTTGATGTAGCGGTTTTTGCAATTGAATTTCCTAAATATCTCGAGGAAGAAGTTAGGGTTAAAATAAGTAGTTATCGTAGAATGAACCATCTTTTCACGAATCCCGAAGCCAAGATTTCCGGGCACTATTTCAACTCGGTGCTCGCAACGTTAGAGGCAAAGGAATTCGGATATGATGAAGCGCTGATGCTTGACAGCGAAGGCAATATTGCCGAAGGTCCGGGAGAAAATATTTTCTTCATTAAAGGTGAAACTCTTATAACACCGCCTTCCGGAAGTATTCTACAGGGAATAACCAGAGATACCGTGCTAAAATTCGCCAAGGACTTGGGTTTCAGGACAATTATAAGAAATGTTTCTGTACACGAACTTGAATGTTTCGATGAAGCATTTTTCACAGGCACAGCGGCAGAGATAACCCCGATAAAAGAAATAAATTCAATTAAATACGCGACATCACTCTCTAAAAAAATTCAGAAATACTACCAAAAAATAGTTAGAGGTGAAATTGAAAAATATGAAAAATGGATAGAGGCTGTGGAATAATGAAATGTATTTTTCTTAATGAAATAAAATTTTATATATCTTCGGTATCATAAATTACCATATGGAAATTTTTAATACCACTTGGAAAGTTTTAATACCTGTA
The DNA here is from genome assembly GCA_015521535.1 of Candidatus Aenigmatarchaeota archaeon. GTDB lineage: Archaea > Aenigmatarchaeota > Aenigmatarchaeia > Aenigmatarchaeales > SZUA-1535 > SZUA-1535. The sequence goes on from WAOA01000029.1 coordinate 4,782, forward strand.
TTTCAACAGCCTACAAAAGGATTAACGATAAGAGAAATTTCAAGATTATGCAAGATATCGCATCCATCGGTTATAAGAATAATAAAAACTCTAAAGAAAAGAAAAATTCTAACAGTAGAAGAAATAGGAAAACAACATGCTGTGAAAGGTAATTTTGAAAGCGACGAATTCGTGGAATTGAAAAAAATTTATAATATTATTTCACTAAAACCCCTGGTCTCTTACGTAACTGAAAAATATTATCCAGATGTTATTATTGTCTTTGGTTCGTATGCAAACGGAACCGATTTTGAGAAATCGGACATAGATATTTACGTGGGATATAAG
>WAOA01000030.1 GCA_015521535.1 Candidatus Aenigmatarchaeota archaeon
CTTCGACATCCGATATCCTTTCCTCGAGCTCTTTAAAACGTTTTTCCTCGGTAGATTCGCTTAATTTAGAGTAAATATCTGTAATCGCATTTTCAATCGCGTTTAACCTTCTGTGAACAACCTCTAGGTTTTCTTTAAGTTTTTCTTCCAGTCTCTTAATGTTTTTTAGTACCTCTTCTGCCATAATGAATCAATAAATATTATGTTTAAATATCATAAAAATCTTTTCTTGTACGCTTCCAACCACTTTACAAACTTATTTTTTCTCTCTTTTTTTAAAATATTTTCAATAACATCTTTTTCTATTCCGAAGAATCTTTTAAACGGTGCGAGATTGTTTTTCACCAGATTTTTTGGTATAACAGGTACTCCCGCTTGTTCAAGTATCTCACTCTCTTCCTTTCCGAAATCTCCTATAACGAGTCTTGGTCTAAGGGAAACAAGGTATTTCGCTACGATTTTTCCACGACAAGGAGATTCGAAATAAAGAACGCGATTGAATATTCGATAAATATTTTTTACTGAGAAAATACTTTCCTTTGAAAACTCGTGTATTTTGATCACAGGCAAAAAACCTTGCGCTTCTACCAATCGCTCTTCTTCAAGAATTTCTATCTTCCTTTCCAACTCTTCTCTCGCTTTTCTTTCCTTTTCCAATTCCTTTCTAAGGTTATTTATTATATTATCCCTCAACTCTATCTCTTTATCGCGCATCAATTCTTTTCTTATTTTCTTACTCTCTTCAAGTTTTTCTTTAAGAAGAAACTCTTTTTGTTCTTCTAATTCACGCACACGCCTTTCAAGTTTTTCTATATATTCCTTCGCAATTTCATAACTTCTTTCTAACGACTTTAATTTTTCATCTTTACTTATCTTTTTTTCCGTAATTTTTGGTTTCTTTTTGGTAATAATCTTCGTATCACCGAGTACTTTCTCGAGAGCATCGGAAAGACTTTTTGCCTTACCTAAAAGTATTAATTCCTTCACGTGCTCTGAATACTTCTGAAGGTCCATGCTTTCAAGAACCCTGTCTATTTCGGAGAACTTTCTTTTGTTTTTCTTTAAAAAGTACAGAGCCGAAGCAAGCGCATCTCTCTCATGCGCATTTCTCGGCTTAAATTTTTTCGAAAGCTCCATCTTTTTCTTTACACTTAAATCATGCTTAGGCGTATAACTCATGGTACAAAGAGCAGATGATATCTCATCTATAAGTTTAGGTAATTTCTTTTTGTCCGCTGAAATAACCAACGGTACTCCAACTTTAAGAATTCTCTTAACTATCTCGCCTTTATTCATACCCTTTTTAGAGAAAACTTCTATCAGATTTCCATTTAAATCAAATATCGCGACTGCTGTGGTTACACCAGGATCTATACCGACTATAATCTTCATTTATCCACCAAAAAATTTAATTTAAGAGAACTAAATAAATTTTATGGAATACCCTGAAGAGGTTGTCGCTATAAGCAAAAAAGGAAAAAGAGAAGTAAGATCGCTTATAGATAAAGGAAAGTTCGTAAGGTATGAGTACTTGGATCCAGAGACAGGAAAGAAAAGCGAAAACAAAATTAAACTCGTTCTTATAAACGATGGAAAAATTAAAGAAGAGTACTTTGTAATTCCGCTTAAACAGAAAAACAAGTTTCTTTTAATCAAAGCGGAAAATAAGCCTAATAGAAAACTCTGGGATAATGAAAAGAAAATGGTTGTGGATTTACTTTAATCCGGACTATTCTTCAGGTAATCTCACTGCAACGATTTTAGATTCACCGTCTTCCATACTAACGCCGTAAACGCAATCTGCCGACTTAATGGTAATGTCGTTGTGAGAAATGATTATGAATTGCGAATTTTTCGAGTATTTTTTTATGAGTTCCACTATTTTTTTGGTATTTGTCTTATCAAGCGCTGCCTCTATTTCATCGAGAATATAAAAAGGTGCCGGCTTAAAGCGTTGAATCGCGAAAATGAATGCTATCGCGGTGAGAGATTTCTCGCCGCCGGAAAGAAGGTCTATATTAAGTAATTTTTTTCCGCGCGGCGATGCCTGTATAAGAAGTCCGCTATCTATATTTTCAGGGTCTTCCAGCACCAAATCTGCTTCACCTTTTGCAATTTCATAAAAAACCTTTTTGAATTCTTCTCTTATTCCGTTAAGCGTCTCGTAAAAAACTTGTTTTCTTTTTTGTTCTATTTCGAGAATCGTTTCCATAACTTTTTCTCGCTCCCTTTCAAGGACCTCTACCCTTTGTTTCATTTCTTCATAAACAACTTTCTGTTCCTCGTATTCTTCTATCGCCTTCATATTCACAGGTCCTAGATTCTGCAATTCACGTATGCTTTTTTTCAGCTCGTTTTCCAGCGTTTCAACAGGAGCATCGATGATTTCAAAATTCTTGTAATTTTCGAACTCTATTTTTATGTTTTCAAGTTCTGCTTCCAGTCTTGCTTTTTGTATGTTAAGTCTGTTAAGAGTTGTTTGCACACTTACCCTGCGCTCATAAACTTTTCTTCTTTTTTCTCTTATTTTCTCTAATTTTCGCCTTAAATCGTTTCTAATTTTCTCGACTTCGCTAACATCTTCTTCCGGAATTTCGATTTTAGAAAAGTTTTCTAATTCGATAGAGAGTTTTTCTATTTCTTTTTCCAATTCCTTATTCTCCTCTTCCAATGCCTTTTTCATTTCCATGTACTTTTTAACTTCTTCAATCTCTCTGGGCTTTTCTTTGTAAAACCCGCCTACTATTGCCGAAGATTTCTCAACTAAATCTCCTTCTAGGGTTACATATCTGTATCTTCCGAATCCTATTTTTTTAACTACTTCGAGATTTTCTACTATCAACGTATCCCCGAAAACGAATGAAAACGCGGGCAGGTATTTCTCGTCGAAATCAATAAGATTTATAGCAAAATCTATAACACCGTTTTCGTTAATCTTTTCGCGCGGTTGCTTTACTTGTAATCTGTTAAGCGGTAAAAATGTTGTTCGCCCGATTTTATTCTGCTTTAAATATCTTATACAATCGAAAGCAACGTTTTCATCTTTAACAATTATGTCATTCAAATGATTCCCAGCAGCAACTTCTATGGCCAAAGCGTATTCAGGCGGAACACGCATAAGTTGCGATACCGTGCCATAAACACCTGCCCTTCCCAAATTTAAAACCGTCTCGACTACCCTGTTTTTCACTTCAAAAATAGAAGAAAGTTTTGTAACTATATCATTGATTCTTTCAATTTCGCGGGTATTATAAATTATCTTCTGCTTTCTTTTTTCTATCTCGCTCCTCAATCTTTCGATTTCTCTTATCACAGAAATCTTTTTTGATTTTTCAATAATTTTGTCTTCTACCGCCTTTAATTCTTTTTCGACCGATTCCATTTCTTTTTCGATTTTTTGAAATTCCTCCTCAACTTTTTTCGATTCTTCCTCCTTTTCTTTTATTTTCTCGCGTAATTTACTCATCGCATCTTCTACTTCTCCGAGTTTTTTGTATACTACTGAAGCGCGCAACCTTTCTATACGCTCAGAAAGGCTTTTGTATTTCTTAGCACCTTCGCTTTCTCTTTTCAATTTTTCTAAAATATTGAATCTCTCACCAAGAATTATCTTAGCCTCTTTTAAACGCTCTTCAACTTTTTCAAGTTCGCGAATCGCCTTTTCCCGTTTTTCATCGAATTCTCTTATACCAGCGATTTCATCGATTATCTCTCTTCTCTCTATGGGCGACATTTCTATAACATCGGTTATATCACCTTGAAGAATTATGTTATGACCTTCGGGGTGTATTCCTGCTGGTCGTAGAATTTCGAGAATTTTTTCTCTTGTAACCGTTTGGCCGTTAAGTTTGTATATTGAAATGCCTTTTTTGTTAACCTTTCTCGTGATAATTACCTCGTCCTCTTCCACAGGTATTTTTCTATCCTTATTTTCAAAGTAAATGGACACGGTAGCAGTATCCATGGCACTTCTTTTTTTACTTCCGTGAAATATCATCTCATGCATTCTATCAGCACGCAAACGTTTTGCTGAACTTCTTCCCAAAACGAAGCATATAGCATCTAATATATTCGATTTTCCGCTTCCATTAGGACCGCAAATGACCGTGAAGTTCGATGGAAACAAAAGCGTGGTTTTCCCGGCAAACGACTTGAATCCGTGAAGTACTACCTTTTCTATTCTAACCATAGAGAATTAATTGATAAAAAGAAGATAAATAAATTATGGGGAAAAACCAGTTATTATTTAGCCAAATGGCTAAAATTCAAGTATATTTATGGAGATAATGCCAATCTTCGCAGAGATCTCGCCAGATATGCCGATTTCAGTTTTATATTATAAATTTTTTATAGCTAAAGAAGATTTGTACATAGTAAGTAAGGAAGTAAAAAACTATTTTTTAATTAAACCGTGTAAAAATGGACTTTCTATGAAAAAGGATAACACACTTAAGCATCATTTCGAGTGCTCAAAAAACCTGCATCAAGAATTTCCTTCTTGAAATTCCTTTTCTAACTTGCTTGCTTCTACGCTTTTCTGACCTTTGTATTTAGCATCTTTTCTAGCATAGTAGGGAACTTCACATGGACATGAAAGTTTGAAAAACACTACTTTACAGACCCGCATTCCGGGATAAAGCGCTATAGGCATTTTACCTATATTATTGATTTCTAAAACCAGCCTCCCTTCCCATCCAGGGTTGATAAAAGTAGAAGTTATGTGCGTTAGAATTCCCAACCGCCCCAAAGAACTTCTACCGTCTACCGCTCCTGCTAAGTCTTCTGGAAATTTTATATATTCTTTTACGGTTCCCAAAACGAATTCGCCTGGATGAAGTATAAACGGTTTGTTATTACCGACTTTTATTTTTTCTCCGTAGTTTTTCGGGTTCTTTGGATCAATATAAGGAATTTCTCTTCGTTTAAAAACCATGAATTCATTTCCTAACCTAAGGTCTATCCATGCAGGTTGAATCTGCTCAGGAGAAGGTCTCGGTTTTATAACGAGTTTTTTCTTTCTCATATATTCTTTTATATCCCTATCCGAAAGTATCATGAAAAATCTTTGTTGATAAAGATTAATAAAATTTTTGAGGATATGTGATTCTCTTATTCAAATATAGTCTTGAGAAACACAAATCTTTATATACTATATTTTGTTATAAAAATTTAATATGAATATATTTAGGTTAACACTCCTATTGGGAATTTTAATAGGAATATTTCTCGGTATTGGATATTATTTCGGCGGTATACCTGGCATGACGCTCGCGCTTATTTTAGCGCTTTTATTTAATTTCGCTGCATATTGGTATTCCGATAAAATAGTTCTTACTATCTACAGGGCAAAGCCTTTGAAAGATGAAAGAATAGAAAGTATCGTAAGAAAACTTTGTAAAAATGCTAATTTACCGATACCGAAACTTTATGTAGTAGAAAATGAACAACCTAATGCCTTTGCTACCGGAAGAAACAAAAAACATGCTTCTATTGCGGTAACACGCGGTCTATTGGAACTTTTGGAAGAAGATGAAATAGAAGGTGTACTATCTCATGAATTAGCGCACATAAAGAATAGGGATATGCTCGTCTCTACTATTGCAGCAACTATAGCAGCGGCAATTTCATATATAGCAGAAATGCTATGGTGGAGTTCTTTATTCGGAGATAGAGAAAGACCAGTATGGACAATCATACCAGTCATAATCCTTGCTCCGATTGCTGCTACACTCGTGCAATTAGCGATTTCCAGGAGCAGAGAATATTTAGCAGATTATACCGGCGCTTTACTTTGCGATAAGCCACTTGCGTTAGCAAATGCGTTGCGAAAGATAGCGAGTTATGCAAAGCATGCTCCGCTTCATGGTCCTGCTGCCACGAGCCACTTATGGATTGTAAATCCTTTCAAAGGAGACATCTTAATAAAACTGTTTTCTACTCACCCTCCTGTCGAAGAAAGAGTTAAGAGGTTAGAAGAACTTGCAAAGAAAGAATTGTGAACATTTTTGATAGTTTAATCAATACGCTTTTGCAAGATAAACTATATATTTTGCAGGTTTTCCACATATAATACATTTCTTTCCTTTTGCTTTTTCCTCGTCTTCAAGAGGAATTCCGCGCACTTTAAGGTTTGTAGTTTCTTGTAGTTTTTCCGCGCATTTTTCTGCGGTTTCATCTATACTGCAGAAAGGTGCTTTTATAAATCCTTTACCCACAAGTTTTTTCACATCTTCAAACGTTTCTGCTTTTGTAATTACATGATATCTTTTACTTCTTTTTTTAAGCAACTTGTCGTTGATTTTCAACTCTTTCTCTATTTCTTCTACCAAATTTTTTACTGGAACAGAGTTTTTATTTCTGTCAACACGCCTTACAATCACGCAAGTATTATCTTTAACTTCTTTAGGACCTATTTCTATTCTAAGCGGTATACCAAGCATTTCCCATTCATTGAATTTGAACCCTGCGGTCTTTTCTTTGTTGGTATCTACCGCTACCGAAAATCCTTGTTCAGAAAGAATTTTTTGTACTTCTATGGCTTTTTCATCCACTTCCTTTTCCTTTCCTTTGAAATAAATCGGAATTATAACGCAATGATAAGGCGCAATCGATGAAGGAAGGATTAGACCTTTGTCATCGCCATGTATCGCGATTATCGACGCCATAATTCTCCATATACCGGGTCCGAAGCAGGTTATCCAGACATACTTATCTTTCATGTCCTCGTCTTTAAACGTTACTTCAAACGCTTTCGAGAATCTTTGGCCGAGATCATGAGTAGAACCAATTTGCGAAACTCTGCCATCTGGCATCACGGAGTCAGCGGCATACGTATCTTGAGCACCGGCAAATTTATCCCATTTGGGTCTGCGGAAAAAAATGAAAGGTATGAAGAGTTTTTCTTCCGTGATTTTTTTAAGAATCTTCATATCCTCTTCTACTTGTTTTAACGCTTCTTCGTGCGTACGAAAAGCGCAGTGTGTTTCGAAGAAAAGAAATTCTCTACCGCGCAAAAAAGGTCTGGTTTGCGATTCATAACGATAAACACATATTCTGCTTTGATAGCGCTTAAAAGGCAAATCTTTCCAACTCCTTATCCATAGCGAATACATTGAATAAAACGCTGTTTCACTTGTTGGACGTAAGGCAAACGGCTCTTCAAGGTCATCATTCCCAGCCCTTGTAACCCAGAAAACCTCTGGAGCGAAGCCTTCAACGTGCTCTTTTTCTTTTTCGAAGAATTTCTCAGGAATAGCAATAGGGAAAAGTACAGGCTCATGACCGTTTTTTTCCACTTCTTCCTCAAAAAGTTCGTAAATTTTTCTAAGAATTTTAAAACCCCATTCTCTGTGAACTATAAATCCTTGTAATCCGTAGCGTATATCAGCAAGTCTCGCCTTTGCAACAACTTGTGAAAACCATTCAGAAAAATTTTCATCTTTTTTTACCGTGATTCCGATTTCTTCTTTTGTGCTCATAAGTTTAAATAAGTCGTAATGTTATTAAAAATTTTTTATTGGTAAACGCCCTCGATAGAGAAAGATGCTATCGAAACCGAATCCGATTACTTCTTTTAATGCACGTGTTACATTTTCTTCAGGAATTCCTAAATGCTGCGCAACATTTTTATACCACTCCGGATTCAACTCCTCATTAAGAGCACCGATTTCTTTACCTATACAATAGTATTTTATTCCTTCTCTTATGAGTTTAGGATCGTATCCCAACTTTTTTATTAATTTTCTTTTTTCATCACTAAGACTTAATTTCCCAGAATGTTGGTAAAAGTTTTCATATTCCATACAAGAAGTATTTTTGAAGTAAATATATAAATTTTGAAAAATCTCTCAATATTATGATGCTTTGCAGCGCTTGTTTACTCGGCGTGAAATGCAGGTATAACGGAGAACATAAACTTAACAAAAAAGTTCTTGAAATCGCGAAAAAAGAAGCGCTTGTCCCGGTTTGTCCCGAGCAACTTGCTGGCTTTCCCACACCACGGGAGACGTGTGAAATAAAAAATGGTAAAGTAATTACCAAAAACGGAGAAGATTTAACAGAAAAGTTCATAAAAGGTGCTGAAGAAGTGGTGAAAATAGCAAAGCTTCTCGGCGTGAAAAAAGCGATTCTCAAAGAGGGTAGCCCTTCTTGCGGTGTAAAACGCATACCTGATGACACTTTCTCCGGGAAAAAAGTTCCTGGTAGCGGAATAACAGCAGAGATTTTAAAGAATAACGGTATTGAAGTGATTAGCGAGGATGAAATTTAGATTTTACATTATTCTACACTATATGTATCATTTTTAAAAATACGGGAAAATATTTTTAGAGGTGATTTTATGCGTATCGCTGTTGTAGATAAAGAAAAATGCAAACCTGAAAAATGCGGATTTATTTGCGGAAAAGTTTGTCCTAAGAACAGGGCAGGAGAAAAATGTATAGAACTTGAAGAAAAAATTGTAATAGATGAAAATATATGCATAGGTTGCGGAATATGTGTTAAAAAATGCCCTTTTAATGCTATACAGATCGTAAACACACCTGAATCATTGAAAGAAAAGCCTATTCATAGATTCGGAAAAAACGGCTTTGTTCTCTTTCGCCTGCCGTTTCCAGAAGAAGGTAAAGTAGTCGGCCTATTGGGAAAAAACGGTCTCGGTAAAACTACTGCGATAAAAATTCTTTCTGGGCAACTAAAACCAAATTTCGGCAGCGGAAATGCGGAGTGGCTGAAAGAACTTAAGGAAATTTTTCGCGGAACCGAGTTGATGAATTATATAGAGAAACTGGAAGAAAAGAAAATGAAAACTGTGGTAAAGCCGCAGCAAATAGAATTTCTCCGCGAGATTGATTCAACGCCTACCGAACTTTTCGAGAAATATGATGAAACAGAAACCGCGAAAGAGGTTATCGCGCTTCTTGATTTGGATGGAATAAAAGAAAGAGAATTACACAGCCTTTCAGGTGGTGAATTACAAAGGGTTGCGATAGCAATTGCATGCATGCGCAGAGCGGATTTATATTTATTTGACGAACCTTCTTCGTATCTTGATGTTAAGCAAAGACTCAACGTTGGAAAACTTATAAGGAAGATTGCTAAGCGAAATGCGAGCGTTATCGTAGTTGAGCATGATTTAAGCATGCTAGATTTTGTTGCGGATAGAATACATATTTTTTACGGCACCCCTGGTGTGTTCGGTATAGTCTCAAAACCATATTCCGTGAAGAACGGTATTAATGCCTTTCTGGAAGGATATATTAAAGAAGATAATGTGAAAATTCATGAATCTGTAAAATTCGAAAAGCTCTCGCGAGGCGATACAGCAAGAGAAGTTTTAGTAAAATTTAGTGCATTGGAGAAGAGATATAACGGTTTTTCAATGCGCGTTGAAGAAGGTGAAGTGAAAAAAGGCGAAATTCTCGGCATATTCGGCTGTAACGGCTTGGGAAAAACTACATTTGCCAAAATTCTCGCAGGTGTTGAATCACCTGATAGCGGAGATGTTGAGAAAAATGTAAAGATTTCTTATAAGCCGCAGTACATAGGTGAGATGTTCGCTGATAAGGAGAAAACGGTAGAAGAAATTTTACCTGTTTATAGCGAAAGTTTCAGAAAAAGATTTATTTTGCCGTTGGAACTTGAAAATATTTTGAAATCTCCTATTGGCACACTCTCAGGCGGCGAATTGCAAAGGGTCGCGATATGCAAATGTCTTTCCCAAAGCGCGGATATATACCTTATGGACGAGCCTTCTGCGTTTTTAGACGTTGTGCAAAGAATGAAATTTTTTTCCTTAATTCAGAGATTTTCCGAAGAAACAGGAAAAACTCTAATAATAATAGATCACGATATACTTCTTCTGAGTTTTTCCGACAGAGCAATACTTTTCGAGGGAAAACCAGCGAAAGAAGGATATGCTAAGTTTTATACCACAGATGAGGCTCTAAATAAATTTCTTAAGGATCTCGGCATAACCTTTAGAATGGATCCAGAAACGCGCAGACCGAGAGCGAATAAACCCGGCTCGCAGAAAGACGAAGAACAGAAAAGGAAAGGAAAGTACTTTTTGGGATAGTATCATAAATCTTATGGTTGGCTCCAAGATAATGTTAATTAATCCAAAATTATAATTAAGTGAAAACTCTCGCTTCTTCTGTGTGGTAAAAACATTTTTACATTTTAATTTTTTTAATATTTCCTTAATTATTATGCACCTGGTGTCTCTAAATCGATTTTAATCTTTACGACATTTACATTTTTTCCGTAATAACTCATTTTTTCAACACCATTTTTTTGAATAATAATTCTACATTTATTAGAACATATTCTATTTGCAGACGATTCTATAACTATTCCCGTACAAAATGATTTCTCGCAAAGAAGTTTATAATAAAGTTGAAAAATTGCTCTCTTACCATCTTTTTTCATTCTTATTACAGATATAGTCTCGAAAGGTGTTTTCATTTCTTTGTCTGTAAAAT